>NZ_JBHMIM010000066.1:0-31768 GCF_048060115.1 Micromonospora sp. LOL_023 | reverse complement strand
CACCGACACCGGGCCACCCCCGCACACCCAAAACCCGCCGTGGTACAGGTGATTTACCGGTCAGATCGCCGCAAGAGCTGGGTGGGGCGGGTCAGGCGGCCAGGTCGGCGGGGGAGCTCGACTCCTCCACCCCGCTGCGCAACTCCCGGTCGGGCAGCGCCAGCGTGATCGCCACGGCGATCAGCCCGACCAGCCCGGTCACCAGAAACACGGTGTGCAGCGACTCCACGAAGGCGTACTGGATCGCCTCGCGCACCGGATCGGGCAGGGCGAGAATCGCCGACGGCTGATCGATCGAGAGCTCCGCGCCCCCGGCAGCGGCCACCGCCGACGCCTGCTCCGGTGGCAGCTGGGCGATCGCCCCCGGCATCCGTTCGGCCAGCTCACCGGTGAGCCGCGAGTTGAGCACCGCACCGAGGATCGCCACCCCGAACGAACCACCGAGCGACCGGAAGAAGGTCACCGCCGAGGTGCCGGCGCCCAGATCCCGCAGCGGGATCGCGTTCTGGACGGCGAGCACCAGTGACTGCATCGACAGCCCCAGCCCGACACCGATGATCACCATCATCAGAAACGCGAGCCAGAGCGAGGAGCCGACCTCCAACTGGGTGAAGAACAGGCCACCGGCGACCAGCGAGACCGCCCCGGCCACCGGGAACCACTTGTACCGGCCGTAGCGGGTCATCGCCCGACCGGCGACCACCGAGGTGACGATGATGCCGGCCATCATCGGCAGCATCAGCAGACCGCTGGCGGTCGGCGACGCGCCCTTGACGATCTGCAGGTACAGCGGAATGAAAATGATCGAGCCGAACATCACCAGGCCGAGCACGAAGCCGGCCGCGGTGGCCAGCGCGACGGTCCGCTCGCGGAACAGCTTCAGCGGCAGGATCGGCTCGGCGACCCGGGACTCCTGCGCCAGGAAGAGCAGGGCCAGCACGGCACCACCGGCGAACAGGCCAATGACCACCGGAGAGCTCCAGGCGTACTCGCCACCGCCCCAGCTCAACGCCAGCAGGATCGAACTGACCCCGGCTACCAGCAGCGTCGCGCCGAGCCAGTCGATCGCGTGGTCGCGCCGTTGGAACGGGATCAGCCGCATCACGAACCAGCAGATCACCATCGCGGCGATCGCCAACGGCACGTTGATGTAGAAGATCCACCGCCAGTTGGTCTCCGCGAAATAGCCGCCGACCAGCGGCCCGGCCACCGAGGCCAAACCGAAAACCGCGCCGAACAGGCCCTGGTAGCGACCACGCTCACGCGGCGAGACCACGTCGGAGATGATGGTGAACGCCAACGTCATCAGGCCGCCTGCGCCGACGCCCTGAATGCCCCGGGTGATGACCAGTTGCGTCATGTCCTGGGACATGCCGGCCAGCAGTGAGCCGAGCAGGAACGTCCCGATGGAGAACAGGAACACCGGGCGACGGCCCAACAGGTCGGCGGTCTTGCCGTAGAGCGGGGTCGACGCCGTCGAAGCCAGCAGGTACGCGGTCACCACCCACGAGTAGTGGTTGATCCCGCCCAGCTCGCCGACGATCGTGGGCAGCGCCACGCCGACGATGGTCTGATCCAGCGCGGCCAGCAGCATGCCGGTCATCAGGCTCGCCATCAGCAGCCTGATCTGACCCGGGCTGAGGGCGGGTGCGACCCGTTCCTCGGTGGTTGTCACGGTTTCTCCTCTTCCACCCGCGGACACCGATCCGCTGGGTCCGTTCCCCCGTATCGGGTGGCTATCGTGTCGTTCAGCCGGGTGAGCAGGCGCTTGAACTCGGCCATCTCGTCCGGGGTCCAGTCGGTGAGCAGGTCGCGCACGGCATCCACCCAGATCGCCCGGTTGCGGGCGAACACCTGCCAGCCGAGGTCGGTCGGCGCGATCACGCTGGCCCGCCGGTCGCTGGGGTCCGGCGTACGGGTGGCCAGGCCGGCGGCTTCCAGCGCGGCGACCTGACGGCTGATCGTCGACAGGTCCAGCCCCTGATCCTCGGCGAGAAGGCTGAGCCGGGTCGGCCGGTCACCGGCGATCCGCACGAGCAGCGTGTACGCCGCGCGCTCCAGCGGCGGATCGAACCGTAGCCGCTGGTAGAACAGGTGCACCGCCCGGTGGAACGCACCGAACTGCTTGCCGAGGGCGATGAGTTCGGCGTCGGGTCCGTCTGGTGGCTCGATCTGCACTGCAGCCTTCACTCCATCCGATAGTTGCTTGCTACAAGCATTCTGCCACGTGACCGGCGATTGCCAACTGATTTGCCGGTGATCCCCGTCATGCCCCATTGCCGCGACGTTCCACCTGCCCGGCCGACGACGTTTGAGCGGGCCGGTCCCGGGCACCCGCCGGGTCATGGGGCAGTCGGTCACCGATCAACGGCACCTCGCCGCCCTCACCGCGCTCGTACTGCGGTGGTCCGGGCGGCCGATCCTCGTCGTCGGCGACGCGATGCTCGACGAGTGGCGGTTCGCCACCTCCGCCCGGTTGTGCCGGGAGGCACCCGCGCCGGTACTCACCCTGGACCACCGGCAGCTGGCCGCTGGCGGCGCCGCGAACACCGCCGTCAACCTTGCCGCCCTCGGCGCCCGACCGCTGCTGGTCGCCCCGATCGGCGTCGACCCGATCGGCGACCAGGTAGCCCGCTGCCTGCACCGGGCCGGTGTGCAGGACCGGATGGTCGCCCAGCCTGGCACCCGTACCCCGGTCAAGCGGCGACTGCTCGCCGCCGACCAGATCCTGCTCCGCGAGGACGAGGGCGGCCCGGACGCACCACTGCCCGCCGAACAGGTCGATCGGCTGCTCGCGGCGATCGTCGCCAGCACCGAGGAGATCCGACTCGGCCCGGCCGCCGACGGTCAGGACCGCCCTGACGGCGACACCGGTCAGGACCGGCCCGACCTGGTGATCTGCGACTACGGCCTCGGCGCGCTGCCGGAGCCGATCCGTCGCTGGCTGATCGACAACCGGGACCGGTACGGCACCGTCGCCCTCGACGCCCACGACCTGCGACGGTGGTCCGGGCTGCGGCCGAGCGTGATCACCCCGAGCATCGCCGAGGCCGCCCTGGCCGTGGACCGGGCCGACAGCCGGACAGAGAGCCGGGCCCAGGACCGGGCCGACAGCCGGACAGAGAGCCGGGCCCAGGACCGGGCCGACGACCGGGCCGACGTGGCGCGGCGGCTGCTGCCCCGGCTCCGCGCCACCACCGGCGCGCAGGTGGTCGCGGTGACCCTGGACGTCGACGGCTCGATCGTGTGCGACGGCAGCGACGAACCGCACCGCTGCCGCACCGAGCCGGTCCCGGCCAGCCAGGCCGTCGGCGCCGGCGACGCCTACCTGGCCGCGCTCACCCTCGCCGTGACCGCAGGCGCGGCGTTGCCGGCCGCCGCCGAACTCGCCCAGCTCGCCGCCACGCTCACCGTGCGCGACATGGGCACCTGCGTCTGCCGACGCGACGTACTGCTCGCCGAGTTGTCCGCCGAACCCGCCGCAGTGCGAGACGGGCAGCGCTCCGCCGTGGCGCGGGCCACCACCCCGGCCGGCGGCACCGACCCGGTCGACCTGGTCGAGCAGGTACGTGTACAGCGCGCCGCCGGAGCCCGGATCGTGTTCACCAACGGCTGCTTCGACGTACTGCACCGCGGCCACGTCGCCTACCTGGCGGAAGCGGCCGCCCTCGGCGACCTGCTGATCGTCGCGGTCAACTCCGACGACAGCGTCCAGCGGCTGAAGGGGCCGGACCGCCCGGTGAACCCGGTCGAGGACCGGGTCGCCGTGCTCACCGCCTTGAGCTGCGTCGACCATGTCGTGATCTTCGAGGAGGACTCGCCGGCCGAGCTGATCGAAGCCGTCCGGCCCGACGTGTACGTCAAGGGCGGCGACTACCCGCCGGAGATGGTGCCGGAGGCCCCGCTGGTCCGCCGGCTCGGCGGTGACGTGCACATCCTCGGCTACGTCGCCGACCGGTCCACCTCGGCGATCATCGAACGGATCCGGGCCGAGAACGTCGACGTACGGGGCGGCGGATGAACCGACCGCTGCCGCCGGGAGATCCGGCCGAGTTCCGCCGCAACCGGCTGCTCGACGTCCTCGTCCCCACCCGCAACCGGCCGGCCGAGCTCGCCACCACGTTGGCCGGCCTGGCCGCCCAGGAGCTGCCGGACGGGTTCGGGGTGGCGGTCAGCGACCAGTCCGACGGCGGGCCGGCGTGGGCGCAGCCGGCCGCCGCGACCATGGTGCGGGCGCTGCGGCACACCGGTCATCCGGTGCTGCTCACCCGGCGGCTGCCCCGTCGCGGTCTGGCCGAGCACCGGGCGTACCTGCTGAGTCTCTCCACCGCCCGGCTGGTGCTGCTGCTCGACGACGACGTGTGGTTGGCGCCCGGCACGGTGCACCGGCTGGTCACCGCGATCGGCGAACTGCGCTGCGGTTTCGTCGGCAACGCCGTACACGGATTGTCCTACTCCGATGACGTGCGCCCGGCCGACCAGGACGCCTACGTCGAGTGGGACGGCCCTCCCGAGCCGGAGCGGATCCTTCCCGGCACCACCCAGTGGTCCCGGGCCCGGCTGCATTCGGCCGCGAACCTGCTGCACGTCACCGAACGGCTCCGGCTCGCCCCCGACGAATGGCGGGCGTACCGGATCTCCTGGATCGGCGGCTGCGTGCTGTTCGACCGGGCCAAGCTGGTAGCCGCCGGCGGCTTCGACTTCTGGCGCCGGATGCCCCCCGACCACCAGGGCGAGGACGTCGCCGCCGAACTCGCGGTGCAACGCCGCTACGGAGCCGCCGGCATCGTGCCCAGCGGCGCCTACCACCTGGAGTCGCCGACCACGGTCACCGACCGGCGGGTCGAATGCTGGCAGGTGCTGCTCGACGAGGAATCGGCCGCCGCCGACCGGCCGGCGCGACAGCGACAACAGGAGATGACCCCATGACGGTACGGCTGGCCCGACCCACCACGACGATCTGGCAGTTGGACGTGGCGGTGCTGCGTACGCTCGTCGAACGGCTGCCCAGCGGGGAGGCCGCACTGCTGGTCGACGCGCTACCGCCGCTGCTGGCGATGGCCGGCCGGCCGGACCCGGGCAGCGCGGGCGAGCCGGCGACGTTCGACGCCGACGAGCTGATCCGCCGGGTACGCCGACGCGCCGCGCAGTACGACGCCGACGACCGTACGGTCCGCGACGAGGTCCGGTCCGCGCTGGACCGCATCGCCGGATACTGCCCAGCCGGGGTGCTCTACCGGGTGCAGCTACCGCTGCCCGATGACATCCGCGAACTGTTCCCCGATCAGATCCGGCTGCACGCCGCCGGTGCCGGGGCCGCCGCCGCTGGTCCCGGTGCTGCAAGTTAGCTCCAGCACCGCCTCCAGGACCTCGGCGACGGGCACGTCGATGACGAACGACTCCCGGTGCCCACAACTGTCCGCCCCGCCCCGGGCCGGGAAGCCAACCGTGCTGACATCCTGCCCACACACCGGACAGTGGATGGTGAACGCCGCCAACGGCCGGTGCCGGCCACGCACCGGCGGGGCACCGTTGAGCAGGTTGCCGATCCAGTAGACGCCGACCGTGGCGGTGCCGACCGCCGCCGCCAGATGCAGCGGTCCGGTGTCGTTGGCGACCAGAACCGCGCTGCCGGCCAGCAGACCGGCCAGCCCACCCAGGCTCAGCTCGTCCAGCACGACCCGCAACGGGCGAGCCGCGGCCGCGGCGACCTGCTCGACGACCTCACGCTCCGGGCCGGTGCCGGTGACCAGCACCTCGAAGCCACGGTCGGTGAGCGCGTCGGCGACCGCCGCGAACCGCTCGGCGGGCCAGCGTCGGCGCGGATCGCTGGCCCCCGGGTGCAGCACCGCCCGGGGCTGGCGGACCGGCCCGAGTACCCGGTCCGCCTCGGCCCGGTCCGCGCTGGTCACCGGCACGTGCGGCAGCAGGGTCACCGGTTCGGCACCCAGCAGCGCCGCCACCTCCAGGTAGCGGAACACCTCAGGCTGGTAGTAGACGTAACGGACCCAGCGGTCCAGTGCGGGGGCGTCGACGGCCCGCAGGCCGGCGGTGACCCGGGCACCCAGCTGCGCGATCAGCGGGTTGCTGTTACGTCCGCCGCCGTGCAGTTGCACCGCGAGGTCGAACCGCTCGCGGCGGGCGGCGGCCAGGAACTCGGCCATCGCAGCCGGGCCGGCGGGCTCGGCCGGCTCGCCGGCCCGAATCCCGTCCGCCGCCGGCACCACCAGCACCCGGTCCACCGAACCCGGCCGCTCGGCCGCCGCGCGGGGGTTCAACCAGCGGGCATGCCAGGGCGCCCCGAGCAGCACCAGCTCCGCCTGCGGGTACGCGGCCCGCAGCGCGGTCAACGCCGGTACGGCGAAAATGAAGTCACCGAGGGCGTTGGCGCGCAGCACCGCGATCCGGCGTACGTCCGGCACCAGGTCCTGCGGGTCGCTGAGCATCATCGGGCGGTGCTGGCCTGCTGCCGGTGCATGGTCGCCTCGGTGGTGTGCGGATGGTGCATCTCCCGGTCGACAGCCGGGTCGATCTCCTCGGCGGCGATCCCGGCACCGTCGGTGGTGATCTGCACCGGCTTGGCCCGGTCGGACCGGGCCGCGGCCGAGCCGGCTGTCGGCTGCTGATGCTGCGGCCGGCCGACCGTGATCGACCGGCGGCCGCCCGGCTCGGCGCGCGGCATGGTGACGGTGAGCAGTCCGTGGTCCATCACCGCGTCCATCCGCTGTACGTCGACCCCGCTGGGCAGGCTCAGCCGGTACTCGAAGCCGCGTTCGGTCGACCCCGTGTCCGGCATCCCGTTGTCGATGTTCACCTCCTGCTCGGACCGGGCCCGCAGGCAGAGGTCGGCACCGTCGATCTCGACCGCCACTTCCTCCGGGGCGACCCCGGGCAGCCGGGCGATCATCCGCCAGCCTTCGTCGGTGTCCTGCAGTTCGACGTCGGGCGGGCCGGAGTCGCCACCGAGCACCCGGCTGAGTTCCGACCAGAGCATCTGCAGATTGCCGATCGGATCCCAGCCACGGTCCTGCATCTGGTCGCGAGGTTGACTCATCCGACGACACCTCCGGTCCGGTCCGAACCGGGCGGGCTGGAGGGAGGGCCCGCCCGGTCGCTGGGCAACATCCCGCCGCGTACCCGTGGATCGGCGCGGTAAACCCAGCGGCACCCTGTCGCCGTTGGGGGGCGACGTGGTGCCACTGCTTGCGATCGCAAAGTAGTTGCTGAACGTGAGATCGAAGGACCCGTCGGACTTTCACCGTACGTCGGCGTGCAGAAGCCGCTGCCAGGCCAGGACCCCACTACAGGGCCAGCGCCCGGATGGCAGGGATGCTCGGTCTACCCTTCTGCCTCGCCCAGTTCATCGCCCCCGCTGAGTGCCCGGAGGCCCTCGCGGTGTGCCGGGAACAGTTCCGCCCCTCGCCGTACTTGCTCAAGCACATTCAGACCACAGGTCTGTTCTCGTGAGCCGTCGAGCAGCACCACGACCGGTCGTGGTGCTGCTCGACGGCGGATCGGGCGCCTTCAGTAATCGAAGTAGCACTTGCTGCTACCGGGTCAGCCCCTCGGCGGGGGCCACCCGGGCCGCCCGACGGGCCGGCGCCACGCTGGCCAGAACGCCGGTCAGGACGGCGACCGCGAGGACCAGGGCGAGTTGCCCCCAGGGCAGCCGGATCACCGGCTCGGCGGTGCGCCCGACCGCTGCGGCGACCCCAGCCAGGCCGACGGGTGCCCCGATCAGGATCCCAGTGAGGGTGCCCAGGGTGGTGATGGCAACAGCCTCGACCGAGAGCATCAACCTCAGTCGGCCCCGGCTAGTGCCGAGGGCCCGCAGCAGCGCCATCTCCCGGACCCGTTCGATGACCGATAGGCCGAGCAGGTTCGCGATGCCCAGCAGGGCGATCACGACGGTCACCAGCAGCATCGCCAGGGAGAGACCGAGCAGGATGGACAGGACGTTGGCGATGTCGCCGCCCTCGGTGACGCCACCGCCGACCTGGACCCGGGCATCGCGCGCGGCCACCGCGTTGACGTCGGCGGCCAGGGCGTCCCGGTCGAAGCCCGCCGCCGCCACACCCCACGCCGCGGTCGGGGTCGTCGTGACCTGGTACGCGGCCAGGGTAGCCGGGGTGACCACGCCGAGGAGCTGTCCGGTGGTGTCGGCCAGCCGGGAGGCGTGGGCGGTCAACCGGAGTTCCCGCTCCCCCACCGCCACGGTGATCGGGTCACCCTCGGTCAACCCGAGCGCGGTGAGGTAGGTGGCGGGGAGCAGGACGGTCCCCTCCGGGCGGGCCTGGGGGGCGAGGTGCTCGGGTGGGGCCGCGAGCAGCCGGGGTGTGGCCCTGCCGCCGTCGGGGAAGCGTGCGGTGACGGTGCCGACCGTTGCGCTGGTCGTGACCTGCGGTACCCGGGCCAGCGCCTGGACGGTTTCGGTGCTGATCGCCGAGCCGTCGGTGCGGAGGCTGGCCGCGACCGGGTACCGGGCCTCCAGGTCCGCGGCCACGGTGGCGCGTCCGGTGGTGGCGGCCACCGCCAGGCTGGTTATCAGGGCGGCGCCGACCACCACCGCCATCGCGGCCGAGGCCGTACGGCGCGCGTTCTGGCTGAGACTGGTGCCGGCCAGGTCGGCGGCTACCCCGAGGCTTGCGAGCACTCGGGCCACCGGGGACAGCAGCAGGGCGATCAGCGGGGGCAGGCACGTCAGGAGACCGGCCGCCAGAAGCAGCCCGCCCACCAGGGCCAGGGGTAGTGCGGCACCGACGGCGGCCGCGGCCAGCACCACGGCCCCGAGGGCGGTGAGGATGCTGCCGACGACCAGACGACGACCGATCCGGACCGATCCGGACGGTGGTTCCTCTGCTGTCTGTAGGGCCCGGACGGGAGGGATCCGGGTGGCCCGCCGGGCCGGTGACCAGGCCGCCACCATCGTGGCCACCATTCCCACGGCCACGCAACCGACCAGGGCGATCGGTGAGACCCGTAGGCCACCACCGGCGATGTCGAGGTTGGTCGCTCCGAGGTAGCCGAGGCCCACGCCTGCGGCGGCACCGGCCAGACCACCGATGCTACCGACGATCGCGGCCTCCGCCAGTACCATCCGGCTGGCCTGCGACCGGTGGCCGCCGACCAGGCGCAGCAGCGCGATCTGTCGGACCCGCGCGACGATCACCACGTGGAAGGTGTTGGCCACGACCAGCATGGCGGCGAGCAGCGCCACCGCCGCGAACGCCAGCATCAGGACGACGAGTTGACCGTTGCCGCCGGCGAAGCGGGCAGCGGCCTGGTCGGCGACGACCGAAGCCTCGGAGACGGTGGTTCCGTGGCCCAGTCTTTCGCGAAGCGCGTCGATGGTAGCGGCCAGCTGCGCCCGGTCGGCGACGGTCAGCAGCACGGCGGGCGGCACGTCCGCGGAGAAGAACGACGCCGGGGCGTAGAACCGGAAGGACGAACCAGTCAACGGCTGGAAGCCCAGATCAGCCGCGCCGGTCACGGTGACCGGAACCGGCGCCTGGTCATTCTGTCGGAACGTCAGGGTGGCACCGACATCCACACCGAGGTCGTCGAGGGTCCGTTGGTCGGCCACCACCTGGTCGGGACGGGTGGGCCACTGCCCACGGTCCAGGGCGAACCAGCGCACCCGTTCGGTGGCGGCGATGCTCTGCACGTTGGCGTCGCCGCGGCGGGAGCCACCGAAGACGGTGACCGTGCGAGCGTGCTGCGGGTCGGCCGAGCGCACCCCCGGCACGGAGGCCGCAGCCCGGTACCAAGCTGGGTCCTCGACCGTGTCATCGGCCTCCAGCACGATGTCGGCGGTGGTCAACGGTGCGGCTGCAGTGCGTCGTAGTCCCTCACTGGAAGTCGCCGCGAAGGTCGCCGTCGCCGCCAGGAAACCGGTCGCCAGAGTCACCGCCGCGACGATCGCGAGCAGCCGGGCCGGGTACGACCGCAGCTGCGACCAGGCAAACGCGAAGATCATCGTCACACCGCCACCGCTGCCATCGCCACCAGGATCTGCTCCCGGGTCGGGCTGCGTAGTTCGGCGCGGATGCGACCGTCCGCCATCACCAGTACCCGGTCGGCATAGGTGGCCGCGCCGGGATCGTGGGTCACCATGATGATCGTCTGCCCTTCCCGGCGGGCCGCCTCCCGCAGGGTGCCCAGCAGGGCCCGCCCGGTGGCGATGTCCAGGGCGCCGGTCGGCTCGTCGGCGAAGACCACCGAGGGTCTAGCCAGCAGCGCCCTGGCCACCGCCACCCGTTGCTGCTGGCCACCGGAGAGCTCGGCCGGCCGGTGTGCCAGCCGGTCGCCGATCTGCAGCGCCTCGGTCACCTGGCGTAGCTCGGCCGGGTCGGGGCGGCGGCCGGCCAGCCGCAACGGCAGCACGATGTTCTGCTCGGCGGTCAGCGTCGGCAACAGGTTGAATGCCTGAAAGATGAAGCCGACCCGGTCACGGCGCAGGTCGGTCAACGCACGGTCGTCCAGTCCGGCCAGTAACCGTCCGGCCAGGCTCACCGTGCCCTCAGTTGCTTTGTCCAGCCCGGCCAGCAGGTGCATCAGGGTGGTCTTGCCCGATCCGGACGGACCCATGATCGCGGTGAACTCACCGGTCAGGAAGTTCGCGGACACCCCGTCCACCGCGGCCACCGCGGCCGGACCGGTGCCGTACGTCTTCCGGACCTCCCGGCAGCTGACCATCTCAGCACTTGTCTTTTGCGTCGTCACCGAACCCACGTTAGGAATTGGCGCATCTCAGCACATCCCACCATGGGATCCGTCTTCCCGGGGAAACCAATACCTTGGTATCAGGCGCTGGTATCGATCTTCGCGCCATGTTTCCGTGGGCGACCAGCGTTGCCTAACCTGAGAGCGTGGGGTTACGACGCAGACCAGTGCCGGCCCTCGACGTCGTGCTCGCCACTGCGGCCGTCATCTGCTGTCTGCTGCTCGGACTGGCCGGGCTCTCCGAGTGGTACTGGTCGGCGGTGATCGCCGTGCCCCTGGTCATCCGCCGCAGCGCACCGCTGCTGTTCCTCGCGGTGGTCGCCACCATCTCGGCCGCGCACCTGGCCGTCTCCCGCAGCTTCATGTTCCCCGGTGACCTCGTCAGCCTCGTCGCCGTGCACGCCACTGCGGCCTACGCCCCCAGACACTGGCGACACGCGGGACTGCTGCCGGGCGCCGCTGGCGCGCTGCTGGTCGTCGCCCAGGCGCTGCACGACCGGCGGCTCGGCGCCGCCCTACCCGCCGTGCTGATCCTCGCGACCGTACTGGCCGCCTGGTCGACCGGGCTGATGCAACGCCAGCAGCGGATCGCCGTCGCCGACGCCGAGCACCGCCGAAGGTTGGCCGAACAGGACAGCACCATCCGGGCCCAACTGGCTGTCCACGAGGAACGCACCCGGATCAGCCAGGAGATGCACGACATCATCGCGCACTCGCTCGCCTCCATCATCGCCCAGGCTGAAGGTGGCCGCGCCGCCACCAGGGAAGGCGACAACGGCATCGCCGGCCCCGTCCTCGACCGGATCGCGCACCTCGGCCGGCAGGCCCTCACCGACGTGAAGCGGCTGCTGACCGTCGTCGAGGACGGCAACCAGGACTGGCACGGCGAAGGGCTCGGCCGGCTCCCGGAACTCCTCGGCGGGTTCATCGAGGCAGGCCTCGACCTGACCGCCCGCACCACTGGGGAGGATCAGCCGCTAGCCGCAGGCATGGACCTCGCCGTCTACCGGGTGATCCAGGAGTCCCTGACCAACGTCCTGAAGCATTCCCATGAACACCGAGCCCACCTCGCCATGCACTGGACACCCAACCTGCTCACCGTCACGGTGCGCAGTCCTCTACCCCCCGGCCACCACGAACCACCCGCCCCGGGCCGCGGCCTCACCGGCATCCGCCAGCGGTGCGCGCTCTTCAACGGCGCCTGCACCCTCAGCACCGGCGAGGACCTCACCGTCACCACCACCTGGCCACTGACCGTCCACGGGGCATGGGTATGACGATCGAGGTGCTCATCGCCGACGATCAGGACCTCGTCTGTACCGGATTCGCCATGGTCGTCAACGCCGCACCCGATATGAGAGTCGTCGCCACCGCAGCCACCGGCACCGAGGCGATCGCCCTCGCCGCCCGACACCGACCCCACATCATCCTGATGGACGTTCGGATGCCCGATATCGACGGCATCACCGCTACCCGCGTCATCCTCGCCAGCGCCAACCCCTCACCGAAGATCCTCGCCCTCACCACCTACGACAGCGGCGACTACGCCATCCGCATCCTCACCGCCGGCGCCAGCGGCTACCTGCTCAAGGACACCACCGCCGAGGGCCTCACCGCCGCCATCCGCACCGTCCACCACGGCGGTTCGGTCCTCGCCCCCACCACCACCCACCACCTGGTTACCGCCCGTACGACACCACCACCCTCACCCCGGGACCCCGCACCCCTGGACACCTTCACCAGCCGGGAACGCGACGTCTTCGACCTCATCCTCGCCGGAGCCAGCAACGCCGAGATCGCCCAACGACTTCACCTAGCCGAAGTGACCGTCAAGACCCACGTCGGCCGGATACTAACCAAGCTCGGGGTACGGGACCGCCTGAACGTCGTAATCTGGGCGTACCGCAATGGCGCCGCCCGCTGAGCCTGGTCACCGTCGTGTCCAAATGAGGACGTGCCGCCGGTCCAACAGCGGCCACGCTGCGGAAGGAGAAACGGCGCCTAGAGGTCGAGAACGAGATCCTGCGCCAGGTCGGCGACCGAGGCGCTCGCCGGCCGGAGCGAGCTGCTCAGCGATCCCGCAGCCTGCGAGTCGCTCCGCGCGCATCTGGATGTCCTCGAGGTCGAGGGTAGTGAAGCCAGCCGACGTGCAGGGTCCCTGATTGAGTACTCGAGACGCGACATCGACCAACTGGTCGAGCACCCCGTCGATCTTTTCAAACCGAATGCGCCAGCTGTCTCGGCGACCGACCTTGGTCGCCTGCTCCACACGCTCGCGACGGGCTGCCGCGTCTCGATCACGCTGGTCTGCCAGCGCCGCATCGGCGTGCATCCTCTCGACGGCTCGCTGGCGTCGTGCGAGTGCAACGGCTACGCCGATGCCCAGGATGCCGACCACGATCCCTGCGATACCGATGACCCGCGGTCAGGTCAGTTGGGACAGGAACTTTTCCATTTCCGTGCCGACAGCGCCCAGGGCCTCGGTGTAAGCCCGCAGCGGTCCAGGCGGCCGCAAGTCATGGTTGGCGCCTTCGATGGACAGGACCGTCTTGCCCGTCCGCGCCGCAGCGTCAGAAACCCAGGTCCGATCTCGGGTACCTCCGACGAGCAGGGCTGGCGCCGGGTTACGGGCGATCGCCTTGGCCACTGCATCGTCGTACAGAAGTGGCGTCAGCCAGATCGCCGGCAGTTGCCGCTCAGCCGCCAAACCGGCGGCGTATGTTCCGAGCGACTTGCCGATGATCACAGGCCGCATGCCGGGCACCGCATCGACGAGCCGGTGCAGTGCCGCCGAGAGGTGCGCTCTGACGAAAGGCTCAGGCCCGATGTCCAGCAGCCCGTCTGGCACGGTCCACGTGATGGTTTCGATGGTGGCGCCGAGATCGGTGAGCGCTTCGCCTGCGAGGTGAAGCAACGGCGCCTGCGGGCCGTAACCGCGTCCTGGGACGATAATTCCAGCGGTCATCCGGAGACTGTAGCCGTTTTGCGCCGTTAGCAGCCCTGCTGCACCTGTACGCAGGCAATGGTCCGCCTACCTCCCCAGGGCGGTGACGCGCCGCCGCACGTGAAGACATCCGACAAACTGGATCATGACCACCGCAGGTACTCGCGTCCAGAGCAGGGCGGGCCTTCCGGCAGGCGAGGATCTGACTGCGGGTGCCGAACCAGGGCACACTGTCATCGATGCAGATCGTTGACCACGGGCGCCCATACTCCGGTGTGGCTCCAGGGTTTCGCGAGCTTTCCGCGCTGACCATCAGCAAGATCTCCGTGGGACCTGGTGACAACAACTGCTACCTGCTGCGCTGTCGATCGACCGGCAAGCAGCTCATGATCGACGCGGCCCAACGAGCCGGAAGTTCTGCTCGACTTCTGCGACCGTCGGCTCGACGCCGTCGTAACCACGCACCAACATTGGGATCACTGGGAGCACGCGCTTGCCGCAGTGGTCGATGCCACTGGCGCTACGACCTACACCGGAGAGCCCGGCGCACCGGCTATCGCTGTCCCCACAGACGTTCTGCTGCATGACGGCGACGTCATCACCTACGGCGCGTTCGAGTTGCGGGTGATCCGGCTGACCGGTCACACCCCTGGCGTCGTCGCATTGCTGTTTGACGACCCGGACGGCCATCCCCATCTGTTCACCGGTGACTCGCTGTTCCCGGCAGGGTGGGAAACACCTTCGGTGATCCCGACGCCTTCACCACCCTGTTCCAGGACGTCGAGGGCAAGATCTTCGACAAGTTGCCGGACGACACCTGGGTTTATCCGGGACACGGTGCAGACACCACGCTCGGCGCTGAGCGGCCGTCGCTCCCCGAATGGCGGTCGCGCGGCTGGTAGACGCTGGAGAGATTCAAAGGCGGAGGCGACGCGGGGGTAGCCGACAAGGAAACGAACGGGGACCGCCAGATGACGAGTCCACTGGCGGCCTCTTCCACGAGCGCCAGCCATTGCCATGGTGAGCCCACGGACATGGCGCCCTGCCCTGGCGCACCTGCACCGCAACGCTCCACTGCGCTTCGGTCTACTGGATTCGGCCGGCGCCTCAGGCGTGGCCTAGCTGCTAGCTGGCGTGGTCGCCGCCGCCCACCCTGCCGCCAGAGCCCTGCCCGGAGAGTTGCGACGGACCAGACAGCGTGGTGCCAGGCCCGATTCGAGTAGCCCGAACGCAAACGATCACGAAGGATCGGGCCACCTGGCGGCGCCGACGGCGGCGAGCGCCCACGACTTGCGACATGTCGAACCGGATCGTCCGCACGTGTTATCGGGGGGCGATTCAAAACCACATCGATGCACATGAGGCCCTGACCAGCGTTTCCGCTGGCCAGGGCATCCTCCTGAGCCGCCTGACGGAATCGAACCGTCGACCTACGCATTACGAGTGCGTCGCTCTAGCCGACTGAGCTAAGGCGGCAACGGTAAGCCAGTGTACGGCACCTGACGGCCGCCCGGCCCGCCGCCCGCCCCGGGCCAGCCCACCGGTCAGATCGTGATGAACCAGGACAACCGCCAGGTGACAGAGTTCGATGACCGCCAGTAGGCTCCGGACGTGTGACGGACGACCCGACCACGCCCACGCCCACCGCCGGCCCAGCCGGCCCCGATCCTGCCGCTTCGACCAGCGTCGGTCACCACCGACCGGAGTCGCTCGACCCGAAAGAGCTCGGCTTCACGCCGCAGCCGCCGGTGCCCTGGCTGGCCCCGATGCTACTGCTCGGCACCGGGCTGCGCACCCTGCTCGCCATCCTGCTCGGCGCGTACCTGGACAAGCGGGAGTTGCAGGGTGCGCTCCCCGGCGACCTGCACTCGCACGACGCGGTCGATGGCGAACTGTGGATCGACTACGTGGCCGACCTCGGTGACGGCTTCCCGGCGACCTACTCCCTGGCGTACCTGCTGGCGCAGCCGGACCTCGACATCGACGGCGCCGGCCGGCTGCGACGCGGCGACCTGCTGGTGATGGGCGGCGACCAGGTCTATCCGTCGGCCAGCGGCGAGGCGTACGAGGACCGGTGCAAGGGCCCGTACCAGGCGGCGTTCCCTAAACCCCAGGCCGACCGACCTCAACCCACGCTGTACGCGATCCCCGGCAACCACGACTGGTACGACGGGCTGACCGCCTTCCTTCGGCTGTTCGCCCGACGCAAGGACGCCTCGATCGGCGGCTGGCGGACCGAGCAGAAGCGGTCCTACTTCGCGGCCCGGCTGCCCAACAACTGGTGGCTGTACGCGATCGACGAGCAGTTCGGCGCGTACCTGGATGATCCGCAGTTGATGTACTTCGAGAAGGCGGCGCTGGAGCTCGGCCCGAACGACCGGGTCATCCTGGCGGTGCCGGAGCCGACCTGGGTCAAGGCCGCCGGCGACCATCAGGCCTACGACGCGGTGGACTACTTCGTCCGTACGATCATCAAACCGACCGGTGCCCGGGTGCCCGTGATGATCTCCGGCGACATGCACCACTACGCGCGCTACGCGCACCCGGACCGACAGTTGATCACCTGCGGTGGGGGCGGTGCCTACCTCTCCGCGACCCACACGCTGCCGGAGCGGATCACCGTGCCGCCGGTGGACACGATCACCCGCAACGCCAGCCCACGCCGCGAGTACGACCTCGCCAGCCGCTACCCGGAGCCGGCCAGGTCACGCCGCTACCGCTGGGGGATCTTCCACCTGCTCCCGCGCCGCAATCCGGGCTTCGCGGCCCTGCTCGGCACCCTGCAGGTCCTGCTGATGCTCGCCATCGCCGGCGTGATCGTCTCCTGGAGCAACCCCGACAACCAGCGGCTGTTCAGCATCCCGCTGGTCGCCATGGTGCTGCTCACCCTGGCCGCCTCGGTGGTCTTCGCCAAGCCACCCAGCGCCAGCGGAGTGCGAAATTCGCGGCACTGGCTGCTCGGGATCGGGCACGGCGTCGCGCAGATCGCGCTCGCCTGGGTGGGCGCGGAGATCTGGCTGGACCTACCGTTCGTCGACTGGCCCTGGCCGTTGCCGGTGGTCGCCGCCGCCGTGGTCTACGGGCCGGTCGCCGGGCTGGTCGCCACCCAGCTCACCGCCGGATACCTGGTGCTGGCCAGCGCTTTTAACGTCAACGTCAACGAGCTTTTCGCCGGGCAGGGGATCGAGGATTCGAAGAGCTTCATCCGGATGCGGATCGCCGCCGACGGTTCGCTGACCATCTTCCCGATGGCGGTCGACCGGGTCTGCCGGCGCTGGCGGGCCGACCCCGACGGCGCACCGCACGACCCGTGGCTCGTGCCGGAGCAGCCGCTGGCCGCGCGGCTCGCCGAGGAGCCGATCACGATCCGCTGACGGGTCTCAGCCGTGCTGCTTCGCCAGCTCGACGAAGCCGCGCCAGCCGGCCGGGGTGAACGTCAGGGTGCCGCCGTCGCGGTCCTTGGTGTCCCGGACGAGGACCCGGCCGGAAAGGTTGTCAGCGACCTCGACGCACTCGCCGGTGCCGGTGCTGCGGGTCGACCTCCGCCAACGGGGCTCATCTGTAGTCATCGAGCATCCTCAGCATCACGTCTCGGGTCTGAAGCACGGGCAGGGCCAGCGCGTCTATCTCCTCCCAGACTAGGCGTGTCTCGTGGATCTGTGGAGCGTGAGCTGGTATCACGTTTGTCGTTTCTGGACGCTGGGCGTGGACTCGACCGTGGTCCGCGCACACCAGCACGCCGCCGGCGTCCGCCACGACCCGCCCAAGGACTTCGACGGTGAGGCCGTGCCGGGCAAAGGGGGCAGTCGGCACCGGGCAAATCGGGTGATCGTAAGGCGCTCGGTCGGTCTTGGGCCGGAATCCCTCTGAAGCGTTGTGCGAGTATGGGCCCATGACCTTTGGAGAGCTCATCGTCGTTCGCCATGGGCAGTCGACTTGGAACAGCGAGCGACGTTGGGCCGGGCAAGCAGATCCGCCACTTACTGATCTTGGTCGACGGCAAGCTGTCAATCTTGTTCAGCGCTGTCGAGGCGCGGAGATCGGCGCCGTGGTCACGTCCGATCTGAGTCGTGCGCGAGAGACGGGCCTCATCGTCGCCCAGGCTCTTGAGCTTGACCGTCCGGCAGAATTTCCGGACCTTCGCGAACGTTGGAGTAGGACGATTACGGGACTTACGGTCGAGGAGATTGGGGTGAAATTTCCAGGGGCGCTGGCTGCCTGGAGAGACGGCACATCGACGGACCTTCCTGGCGACAGCGAGCCATTTGATGTCTTCGCCGCTCGGGTTCTTCGTGGCCTGCAAGCCGCTACCGCCCTTGCCTCCGTGGTTCTTGTTGTAGCCCACGCGGGGCTGTTCCGCGTGCTCGGCAACGCCGCCCGGACAGGCACGAACGCGCGTACGTCGAATACGGACGGACGGCGGATCATGATGGCGGCCGGTCGTGTGAGCGACAACGGACCGGCATTCGAGCCGTTGTCAACGGTGTGACGAGTCAGTTGCAGAGCTTGGCAGACACGCCGGTCGGCCACCCAAGATCTACGAGACACGGCCTAGTCCAGGTGACCCAGGTCGCCACGGCCGGTCGCCGGGTTGGTCGCCACCCAGCTCACCGCCGGATACCTGGTGCTGGCCAGCGCCTTCAGCGTCAACGAGCTCTTCGCCGGGCAGGGCATCGAGGATGCGAAGAGGGCCCCTGTCGGCGCGCCCGGGGCCCTGCTTCGTGCGTCTGGTCGGCGGGTCAGCCGTGCTGCTTCGCCAGCTCGACGAAGCCGCGCCAGCCGGCAGGGGTGAACGTCAGGGTGCCGCCGTCGCGGTCCTTGGTGTCCCGGACGAGGACCCGGCCGGGAAGGTTGTCGGCGACCTCGACGCAGTCGCCGGTGCCATTGCTGCGGGTCGACTTGCGCCAGCGGGGCTCATCTGTAGTCATCGAGCATCCTCAGCATCACGTCTCGGGTCTGGACCACGGGCAGGGCCAGTGCGTCTATCTCCTCCCAGACTAGTTCCAGGTGGCCCAGGTCGCCATGCCCGGTCGGCATGTGGCCGCTCAACTGGTCGTCCAGGTACCCCGACCGGCGGCCGTCCGGCATGTTGGCGATGACGAATGCTCCGGAGAGCCCGGCGTGGATCCCCTCAAACTCCATCGGGATCACTCTGATCCGGACGTGCGGCCGGTGGCCGACGTCCACCAGGTGACCGAGCTGGTCTTTCAGAATCTCGCTCGGCCCCCGCCGCAGCGCCATCTCGCCGATGATGGCGGAGAGCGCCACCGGGTCGTCCCGGTCGATGGTGGCCGCCTGACGTTCCCGCCGCTTGGCGACCAGCGCGTCTATCTTGCCGGCGTTCGCCGGCACGGCCGAGAAAACCGCGCGCATGTACGACTCGCACTGCAACAACCCCGGCACCAGCATCGGTCCCCAGGTGCGCAGCAAGGCCGCCCGACGCTCCTGCTCGAACCAGGAGCGCAGCCACGGCTGCCGGTCCTCCCGCTCGATCGTGGCCGCACGTTGGATCTCACTCCCGGTCCCGAAGAATCCGTCCAGCCGCTCGGCGGTGCCCTCCTGCGGAATGAGCTTCCCCGACTCGAATGACTGGACCAGCGACTTCGAGACACCGATCGCCGCCGCTAGCCGGTCCTGAGCCATCTTGCGCCCGGTGCGCAGCTCACGCAGGCGGGCCGGTAGGGACGTTGGATCATTCACGATTATCACCCCGAATGGTCGGTCGAGATTGCACCATCGCCGGTGGATGGCTGGTTCTATCTTGCTGGGAAATGGCTTGAGAGTCCAGGGTGGAAATAGAAGAAGACCTCGATCAACTTCACCCGAGGGGGATCAGTGCTCAGG
This sequence comes from Micromonospora sp. LOL_023, assembly GCF_048060115.1. Taxonomy (NCBI): domain Bacteria; kingdom Bacillati; phylum Actinomycetota; class Actinomycetes; order Micromonosporales; family Micromonosporaceae; genus Micromonospora; species Micromonospora sp. LOL_023. The sequence goes on along the minus strand of NZ_JBHMIM010000066.1, from coordinate 12,258 downwards.
AACGACGGAATCGGCGGAGAACCCCGCCTTGCTCGTTATCGATCTTTCTGCACGAGTCCGGCGGGCCCTTCCGAAGACCCGACCTCGGACCCGACCCCGGGCCGTCCGCCGCTGCCGAAACGGGTCCCCGGAGAGACGGACATCGATCAGGATTCGCGCTTTCAGCTCACCGGAGCCCGAGGGGTGGCCCCGGCTCCGACCGGCACAGCCCCGGTGCACTCCCCGGAGCTGGCCCGAGCGATCCGGGACGCCAACGCGACGGCCCGGACGCACCTCCCGAACCGCACGACCGGGGAATGTCACCAGTGCGGCGGGGTGGTCTCGCCGTGCCGGCCGTTCTCCCGGGCCCTGGCCATCCTCGACCGGTGGGACCCGTCGAGCGCGCGGCGGGTGCGCGCCGTATTCCAGCTGTCCGGGCTGATGCCGGCCGGCCACCCGCACGACGGCCCGGACGAATCCGCCGAGTCGTACGGAGCACTCGACGATGCCTGAGCCCGCACCCCCGGTGGTGGTCTGCCCGGGAGATCTGGTGGCGCTACGCCAATGCGACCACTTGGACGGTCGACGCCCGATTCGCCTGCGGGTCGAGGAGGTCTGGCCGTCCCCGGACTGGCGGTCCTGGGTGACGCTCTACGGCCGGGAGATCAACAGCGAAGACCCGGACCGCGACGGCGCGATCGTCAGCGTCCGCGCCTACCGGGACGCGCTCGCCAGAAACGGCGCGGTTACCAAACCCTTCGACCCCCCGGGGCGTGAGCCTGAACCCGATTCGGCTCGCGTTCCGGGGCAGTAAACACCTCGGGGTGAGCGTGCGTCACGCCTCACCGCTCCCCGCACTCGCTGATCACGGTGCCGGCACCTCCCGGGCCTTCCCGTTGCCCCCCGGGAGGAAACACCGAACAGCGAGGTACGCGGTCACACCGACCGCGCCCCCGTTGCGCACGGGGAAACGGATGGGAGATCCGGGCGGTCACGCTCACCCCGAGGGCCAAACAGGACCACTCCGGGCTACGCCTCGCGCTTCTCGTAGGCCTGGCGGGGGCCGCAGACCTCGGGCAGGGCGCACCTTGACCGACCCGTCGGAAATCTGCCGTACGGTGACCGTCTCACTCGGTGGATGCCGGGACACCACCTTGGCCGTCCCCTGGTCGGTCTCGACCCGCCGACCGGGCTGGCAGCTCCGGAAGCACACCGACGCCACCATCGAGATCGCCTACCTCCTCGCCCACGTCCCGACCGGCACCCTGCCGCCCAAGGTCATCGCAGCAGCCGGGCCGATGGAACATCGAGGACCACAACAAGTGCGGCAATGACCAACTCGGGCTCGACCACTACCATATCCATAAACGGTCCCACTGGCAGTCCGCAATCTCCTGGCCAACAATAGTAGGCAGACCAATCTATTGCGCGATGCTAGGGCCGCGCGAATCGCCGCCAGGCTCGACGCCACCGCCGAGCGTCGCTGAACCTCTTCGGCCCATCTCCGGTGGTAGGCGAAGAACTATTACGCCGCCGCCTCGAGCGACTTCCTGATACCCGTATTCGGTCAACTTGCTGGCCCGGATTCTGTGTTCGCGTGAGGATACAGGCCAGTTGTCCGGATCTTCCTTGATCGCCACCCACTCTGGTTGAAGTGAATCACTGGGCTGGTCAGGGAAAAGGTAAACTGTCGTTCGGGCTGTAAGTTGAGGTGCGAGACGGTTGGCGGCTGCAACGTCGGCCCCGTCTGGGATGACGGCTAGCGTTGCTCGGGCAGCTTGGATCTGAGGCGATATTCGCCATTGTTCGAAGTCCGTTAGTTGCCATAGTGGTTGGCCGGACATCGTGACGACGACGGCTATCGCCAGTGCTGCTGGCGCCGCAAATCTCCAAGGTTGTCGTGAAATATTGATGCGCTCAATGAGCCTCGGCGGGGTCGCCCCGTCGAGCCTGCCAAGTCCGTCTATGAACGCAACAAAAATTACCGGAATCAGCACCGAGTTGTAGTGGAATCCGGTACCCCAGTAGCCTTCGTTACTTGCCCAAAAGCGGGCCAGAATCGTAGGGGCGGCGAGTAGTATAAGTGGCGATCGAATTGCAATGAACAACGTCGGAGCAAGCAGCGAAAAGATGGTTCCCCATTTGACGAGTGGAGTGAAGAGTCGAGCAATAGCACCCTGCTCGTTAAGGGTTCCACTCTGCAGGTAGCCATAGTCGCCACCAGGACTGAACGCCGGAACGATAAGAAAGATCGACAATATTGCCGCCAGGACGGCCGTCGACATAATAGTCACGCCGAGGGCGCGTTTACCTTGTAGGATCAGATATCCGCCGAGCGCAGCTACATAAATGGCTTGGTCTTCCTTGACCAGCATAAGCGGAAGTGCCCAGGCGACGGCAGGCACCCACCTTCGTCGGGCCAGGTTGGCGACGCTGAAGGCGATAAGGGGAACCGCGAGTGCGATCTCGTGGAAGTCGAACCGCACCGATTGCTGGATGCCGGCAGACAACCCGTACGCGAGTCCGATCGCTATGCCGGCCCGCTGCCCGCATACCTCGATCGCCAGGGCAGTGACCGGTACGGCGGCGACCGCAAACAGTGCCGCCTGGGTGATCAGCAGCGTCACCGGGTCTGGATGTATCCAGTACAACGGCGCCAGCAGCGCGAGTGCCGGGTGAAAATGATCTCCGAGAACGTTGAACCCAGGACCCTTCAGCTCCGAAACGGGCGCACGGAACTGAGAGTAGGCCCGTACTGCCTGGTCGAATATCCCCAGGTCAAAGCCGTTGCTCTCCATCCTGGCGTGCCGCACTAAGGTGTACGAGCTGTAGAGCGCGAAGAGCACGCTTGCGATTATCAACGGTATCCGCCGAGTCAGTAGCACAGCTGATGATACTCCACAAGGTCAGGTCTGAGTCATTGGATGGTCGCTGACAGGCTGACATAGTTTCCGCTGAGCAGGGCTGGAGTAGCAACCATGAGACCTTCCTCACCGTAATTGCCTGGTGACTTGAGTTGATCGATTTGACTACGATCGCATGTACCGGTCAAAGCGTTGGCGCCACGTCGATGAAGATTGGAAGGCAATGCGCGAATATTTGGTCAAGCGGCTTGGATTGGGCCTTGCAGCGACAGCGGTCGCCTCGCTGACGGCTGTTCTTGGTTTGCAGGCCCCCGCATTTGCTGTCGTGGAAACGTACCGCAACTTTCAGACCGGGTACTGCCTCGACAGCAACGCAAATCGCAACGTCTACACCAACCTCTGTTCCGGCGCAAATTCGTATCAGCAGTGGGATGTGATCGTTAGTGGTAGCGCTCGTCAATTCAAGAATATAGGCACCGGTTTGTGTCTCGACTCGAACTCGAGTAGGAATGTTTACACGAATCCGTGCGGAAGCAACAATTTTCAAAGGTGGACAGTTCTCTATAGGTCAAACGGTTCGATTTCGTTTCAGAATGTAGCTACCGGATTCTGTCTCGACAGCAACTCGAGCCGCAACGTCTACACAAATGCGTGCTCCTCGGGAAACGCTTATCAGCAATGGGTGTAGTGTGATTTCTGGGCTAGTCCCGCAGTGAGTCGCAATCAATGATGAATGGCGGTCTCCCCAAATCCGGAACCGTCATTCATCATTGGGCGGGGTTGTTCACCCACCCAGAGCCGCAGGAGACGTTCTGCCTGCCGGTCCGGGGGAACCTGGCGAAGGTCGCGAAGAAGAACTGTTGGGGTTTGTCCGAGTACGCGGGCCTGCCGAACCCGAACGGTTCCAGCATCTACCAACGAGGCCAGTTGGGACGTCGACCGGCCACGCGACCGGCCACGCAGCTATGTGCTGACCGGGCTGGCAGCTCCAGACGCGGCGCTGGTCCCAGACGACACCCAGGCGATCAACAAGCGCGTCCACAGTGTCGGAGTCGCACCACAGCGTTGTGGGTTGACCGGACAGACCGAGAACTGTCAATGCATGGCGATGCTCACCTACGCTTCCCGGCACGGACACGCACACGCGTTCGTCGACCAAGAGTTGTAGCTACCCAAGGAGTGGGCCGGTGACCGGGACCGGTGCAGGGCCGCCCAGCACCAGTGACGCCGCGCCCACCCAGACCGCCCGCGATGATCAGCCACTACCGCCGCGCGGAGATCCCCTGCCACCTCACCTGCGCATCTAAAGGCCCCATATCAGACACAACTCAAGAACTGGGGCTGCAGTACCCGTTGCCCCGAGGGAAGGCGGGAACAGCGAGGTACGCGGTCAGACCGACCGCATCCCCGTCGCATCCGGGGAAATGGATGGGAGATCCGGGCGGTCACGCTCACCCCGAGGGCCACCCAGGGCTATGCAGGCTACGCAGGGCCTACGCGTCGCGCTTCTCGTACGCCTGGCGGGGGCCGCAGACCTCGGACAGGGCGCACCGCTTGACGGCACCGTCGGAAATCTGCCGTACGGTGACCGTCTCACTCGGCGGATGCCGGGACACCACCTTCGCCGTCCCCTGGTCGGTCTCGACCCGCTGACCGGACGTGGGGTAGTTGGCGCTGTCGGCGTACAGCGGATGTTCGTATTTCAAACAGCACATCAGCCGCCCGCAGGCACCCGAGATCCGCAGCGGGTTCAGCGGCAGATCCTGATCCTTGGCCATCCGAATCGTCACCGGCTCGAAGTCGGTGAGGAAGGTGGCGCAGCACAGATCCCGCCCGCAGGAACCGATCCCGCCCTGCACCCGGGCCGAATCCCGGGCGGAGAGCTGCCGCAGCTCCACCCGGCAGTGCAGGGTGGCACCGAGGTCACGCACCAACGACCGGAAGTCCACCCGGTGCGGGGCGGTGAAGTAGATGGTGGCGCGGGCGCTGTTCAGCGTGCCCGGCTCCAACACGTGGTCGACGGCGACGACCTTCATCGGCAGCCCGTGGTCGCGGATCAGCCGCTTCGCCGCCACCTTCGCCTCGGCCTTGCGCTTGCGTTGCACCTCGTCGCGGTGCAGATCCTGGTCGGTGGCCAGCCCGGCGACCCGGGGAAACCCGTCGGTCTCCTCGTCGACCCACTGCGGCGCCCAGACACACTCGGCGACCTCGGTGCCGTCTTCGGTGGGCACCAGCACCTTGTCACCGACGGCCGGCCGCAGGTCGCCCGGATCAAGGTAGAAGAGACGCCCGTACCGGTTGAAACTGACCGCGCAGAGCATCCCCATGGGCCCTACCCTACGTCGGCGCACGTCCGTCGAGAAGGCGACCGGTGCTGGCCGATATGCCGACCCGGGCCGACCGAACGGATCAAACCGGCGGCGGTCCCGTTACCCGCGCCGGGTCGGCCACGTTCAGACCGGTGTCAAGAGCCTGCGGGGGGTGCAGGGAAAGGCCACGGCGTCGCAGCCGGAGCAACAGGCGCAAAGCCTGGCTCCCGAGCGCGGCGCCGTTGGCATCTGCACCGTCAGTAGCGCAACCGGGTCACGCCGTCGAGCCGCATCCCTGCTGTGCCCGGCGCCGGGGCCACACCAGCCATGCCCGCCGCGCCCGCTGGGGCCAACCGGGGACGCCACTGCGCCAGCAACTCCTCGCCCCGCTCGGCAATCTCCAGCAACACCGCGAGCACCGGTACGGCGAGCGCGGCGGCGGCGTCGGCCGCCTCCCGTACGCCGGAGAACTCGGCGGCCACGCCAGGGACTCCGGCGGTGACCAGGGTTGTCGCCTCGGTCGAGCGCAGTGCGTCGGCCAGCACGACGGCCAGCGCCGACCGGCTCGACGACACCCATGCCGCGAGCGCCTCGGCGTACCCGGCGGTCGCCGACAGGCTGCCCGCCAAGCTCCCCGGGCCGGCAGTGAGACCGTTGCCAATCAGTCTGGTCGCCAGCGCGGCCCGGACCGTGTCGTATGCCTGTGCCGCCGCCCCGGACCAGTCGACCCGGCCGGCCAGCGCGTCGGCTGCCTCGGCGTACCCGTCGAGGTGCGGGCGGATCGCGTCGCCGGCGGCGGTCAACGGCGCCGGACGCACCGCGCGGAACGCGGCCACCGCGTCCCCCGGCAACGCCCGGACCTGCCGCAACAACGGCCAGACCGGATCGGCGGCGGCGGCGCCGTGCCGGGTGAGTTGGTCGTCCACCCGGGCCAGCAGGTCCAGGGCCGGCCCGGCGACCCGGTCCAGGGCGTCCATCAGGCGCCCTCCGGCTGGTGCCGGCGGGCGGCGTCGTCGCTGTCCCGGTACGCCGAGACGGCCGACCGCAGCCCGGTGGCCACGTCGGACAGCCGCTGCCCGGCGTCGGTTGCCTCGGCCGCCCGGTCCGCCAGCGCGGCCCGCCACTGCTGACCCAACGCGCCGGCCAGCGCGCCGAGCCGGCCGGGCTGGTCCGCGCCGAGGGCCCAGTCGGCTTCGGCGAACCCGGCCACGTCCCGGGCGGTGCCGGCCAGCCGGTCCGCGCAGCGGGTCAACTCGGCGGCGAACGCCTCAGTGTCGTCCAACTCAGACCCTCCGGGACATCGGACGGGCGCCGAAGGTCGACGTCGGATTGGTGCCGGCGGTCGATGCCGGGTCGGCGCCGAACGACTCGGCCCACAGCTTCTCCCGGGCCCAACGGGCCGCGTCGGCGGCGGCGGCGACCGTGGAACGCACCGCGCCGGCGAGGTCGGCGTTGCTGCGCGCGTGCAGCGGACCGAGGATCCGTACGTCGACGACAGCACCGGTGGCGTCGACCACCATCTCGACGGTCCCGTCCGGGGAGCGGACCGTCACCTCGACCGTGTGCACCGCCTTGTCGAACTCGACCTGCCGGGCCTCGATGTGGCGGTACCGCTCGATCGCGTCCTCGATCCACGCCTCGTCGATTTCACGGGCCACCGGGCTCCTCACCATCGCCGGCAGGTGGGCACCAGACTCCGGTCTGCACCCAACGTACGGATGGGGCTGCGTTACGGCACCGAACCGTACCGGGCGGAGGTCTAGCCGCGCCAGAGGCTGAGCATCATCGCTTCGACGGCGATCTTCGGCTTGACGTTGGTGGTGATCGCTTCCCTGCAGGCCAGGATCGCTTCGAGGCGGCGTAGGGTCGCCTCGGCTGTCCACTTTCCGGCAGCAGCCTCGGCGAGCGGCGCGATGTCGGTGTGCACCGGTGCGACCGGTGCCCGCAGCGTCACCACCAGCACGTCCCGGTAGAAGCCCGCCAGGTCGACCAGGGCCCGGTCCAGGGCGTCGCGCTGGGCCCGGGTGGCCCGCGACTTCTGCCGGCGTTCCAACTCCTTGAGCTGGCCGGCCGATCCCCGCGCCGCGCCGGCCGCACCCCGGCCGGTGCCGCCGGCGCCGAGCGCGGTCTGCAGGGCGGCCCGTTCGGTGGCGTCGGTCTCCGCGACCGCTGCCGCCGCCTCAGCCTCAGCCGCCTCGATCAGCGCGGAGGCGGCGTCGAAGCAGGCGCCGACGCCGGTCAACCGGCGCGGCACCGCGAGGACGGCGTCGCGGCGTTCGCGCGCCTGCGGGTCGGCGGCCAGCCGTCGGGCGCGGCCGACATGGCCCTGCGCGGCCGCCGCCGCCCAGGCCGCCATCTCCGCCGGTACGCCGTCGCGCCCGCTGAGCACACTGGCGACCGCTTCGGCCGGCGGCTGGCGCAGCGCCACCACCCGGCACCGGGAACGGATGGTGACCGAGATGTCGTCCGGATGGGTGGACGGGGTGCAGAGCAGGAAGACCGTCCTCGGCGGAGGTTCCTCGATCGCCTTGAGCAGCGCGTTTCCTGCCGCCTCGGTGAGCCGGTCGGCGTCCTCGATGACCAGCACCTGCCAACGGCCGCCCGACGGGGTGCTCGCCGCCCGCAGCACCAGGGCGCGCATCTCCCCCACCCCGATGGACAGTCCGTCCGGCACGACGAACCGGACGTCGGCGTTGGTTCCGGCGCTGGTGGTGTGGCAGCCGGCGCACTGCCCGCAGCCACGTCCGTGGACGCACTGCAGCGCCGCGGCGAGGGCGCGGGCGGCGACCGACCGGCCGGATCCGGGCGGTCCGGTGAAGATCCAGGCGTGGGTCATCGCCGCTGCCGACGGCGGCGCGTCCTCGGTGGCAGGGTCGAGTTCAAAGTCGGGGTCGGGGTCGGCAACGGTCACCCGGGGGTCCCTGGCTGCCGCGTCGGCGGCGAGTAGTGCGGCGGCTGCGGCTGCGGCCCGGCGCAGCGTCTGCACCGCCTCGTCCTGGCCGACCAGCTCGGTGAAGACGTCCGCGTGCAGCATCGTGGCACTCATCTCCGCTGGCCCGCTTCGGCATCGGCGAGCGCCTCGGCACCCGGCTCAACTGGGGCGGCGCGCCCGATCAGCACCTCCACCCGGGTGAACACCTCAGTCTGGAGTTCCTCCACCCCCCGGCCCGCGTCCAACACCAGGTAACGCTTCGGGTCGGCGGCGGCCAGGTCCAGGAACGCGTACCGGACCCGCTCATGGAAGGCCAACGACTCGCTCTCCAGCCGGTCGGCGCCGCCGCCCCGCTGCTCGGCCCGCCCCAGCCCGGCCTGCGGCTCGATGTCGAGCAACACCACCAGGTCAGGCTTCAACCCGCCGGTCGCCCACGAGGAGAGCCAGGACACCTCCTCGACCGGAAGGGTGCGCCCGGCCCCCTGGTACGCCAGGGACGAGTCGACGTAGCGGTCGCTGATCACCACCGCCCCACGGGCCAGTGCCGGTCGGAGCACCGTCGTCACGTGGTGCGCCCGGTCGGCGGCGTACAACAGCGCCTCGGCGCGGGGCGACGGTGCGTCCGGACCACCTTCGAGCACCAGCCGGCGGATCCTCTCGCCCAGCCCGGTTGCCCCCGGCTCCCGGGTGACCACCACCTCCCGGCCGCGGCCGCGCAACGTCTGCGCCAGCGCGCTCACCTGGGTCGACTTGCCGGCTCCTTCGCCGCCTTCGAAGACGACGAAGACCCCGCTTGCGGTGAACGGCTCCGCTGCCGCCAGCGGCCGGCCCCGGATCGATCCCCACAGGTCGGCCAGGATCGGCACGCCCGGCTTGTCGTCCATCTGGCGGAACGCGCTGATCCCGGCGAAGATGCCGAACACCCCGGCGAGCAGCAGCAACAACCGGGTCGAGGAGAACGAGACGCCCAGGTTCGCCACCTGGAGCTGCCGGGAGCCGCCGACACCGACCAGCACGCTGCTCAGCGAGATGGCCAGCATCAGCACGACGCGGGTACCGGTCTGCACGACCGCGAAGACCCGACCCCGGACCTCGTCGGCGATCTCGCCGCCGAGCAGAGTGATCCCGGCCAGGAACGCCATCCCGGCCGCCGCCCCGACCAGCACCGCTCCGAGGATGGCCATCGACAGGTGGATGGACAGGGCGAGGATCAACACGGAGCCGCTCGCCAACATGATGCTCAGGCCGAACCAGCGCCGCCGGGACAGGTCGCGCACCACCGCCGGGCCGAGTCCGATGCCGATGCCCAGGCCGACGAAGAGCGCGGCGAACAGCAGGTAGAAGGCGGCGTCGCCGGCACTGAGTGACGCGGTGAAGAACTTGGCGGTGCCGATGACGATGCCGCCGCCGGCGAAGGCGCCGAAGATGCCCAGCACCAGGCCACGGACCAGCGGGGTCTGGCCGATGAACTTCCAGCCGTCGACGAACTGCCGGCCGAGGCTCTGCTCGGTTGTGGTTGCGGCCCCGGCGCGCCCGCTGATCTCCCTGATGCCGTAGAAGACCACGATCGCGGTGGCCAGCCGGGAGCCGGCGTTGAAGAAGAGGGCGATCTGCGCCGGCTCCGCCCAGGACGGCGGTTCGGTGCCGGCCGCCGCGCGGACCGCGCCGTCGAGGACCGCCAGGCTGATCGCCGCCAACACCGGGGTGATGCCGTAGGTGGCGATCAGGGTGAGCTGGTTGGCGATCTCCAGGCGGGCCTTCGGGATCAGGTTGGGGACCGCGGCTTCCTTGGCCGGAATCCAGATCAGCGTGATGGTCTCGATCAGAAAAATGGCGATCGCCGCCCAGGCGACGGTCAGCGCGCCGCTGGCCCCGAACATCGGCAGCAACGGAATCGAGGCGAACAGGACGAACCTGAGCAGATCGCAGATGACCATGGTGTAGCGGCGGTCGAAGCGGTCGGCGAGGACCCCGGCGACCGGGCCGAGCACCAACGCCGGCAGCAGCCGTACGGCGATGACGCCGCCGAACGCCGCGCCCTGCGCCGCGCTACCGGAGACCTGCGCGGCGGCGAAGATCGAGGTGGCGAGCAGGCCGAGCCAGTCGCTGAAGGAGGCGACGCCGAGCACGATCCAGAGCCGGCGGAACGGACGGATTCGCAGCACCGAACGAAGCGCCGGAAGGCCGGACAGGTCGACCGGAGCAGTGGCCTGGTCTGCTGGCGGCGCGTCCGGCGCGGCACCACGTCGCTGACCGCTGGCGTTGTCGTCGATGACCGTTCCTCCCCGTCGGCCCGGGCCGGGCTCCGGTGACACTCTAATCCGGGTCGTTCACCGACCGGCCCTGAGATTCCCCTGACCCGGACCGCGCTCGTCGCGTACCCGACCTGCGACCGCACAGCGCTCGCTGCCCTGACGGCAGCGCACCTCGCCGCTGCGGTCACGTCGATGGTCGACGACCCCGCACAACTCGACCTCGTGGACGCGGTACGGGCACCGAGGGACCGCCCGACGGTCCGGGCCTGCCTCGATCTGGATGCGTCGTGGCGGCGGGGTTCGGCACCGCCCGGCCTCAGTCGGGCTACGGGTCGGCGACCGGGTCTGGTTCCGGCACGCCGAGGCCGGTGAGGTGCGCGAGCACGTCACCGGGTCGCACCTGGTCAGCGGAGCCCGGCCGGCCGACTCGGCGGCCCGCCTGCGGCCCGCCTGCCGCGGCGAAGGCCGCGCCTTCCGCTGAGTTGTGATCAGGGCAGGGCTGTGGCGTCCTCCGGGTCGACGTGGCGGTGCAGATACTCCCGGATGAGCGCCTTCGCCTCGCACAACACGTCTTCGTCGCCTTCGATGTCGCGCCGGAACGCCAGCTTGATCAGGGCGTCCACCGCCTCGACCGCGATCTGCAGGGCGAACCGCAGCCGTGGTTCGTCCGGGATGCCGAAACGCTCCACGAGCACCTTGGTCAACTCACCGGCGATGACCGCGTTGTTGTCCCGGCTCTCGTCGAGCAGCCGGACGTCGACCACGTCGCCGAAGTGCAGCGTCCGGAACCCCGGCACCGTGCGGTGCATGGAGATGTACTCGTCGATCCCGGCGTCGACACCGTCCCACCAGTAGGCGAACTCACCGCCGGTGAAGCGCTCGTTGAGCCGCTGCAGGTACGCCTCGATGTTTCGCATCGTCAACGCCTGCACGATCGCCCGTTTGTCGGGGAAGAACTGGTAGACCGAGCCGATGGCCACTTCGGCCCGCTCGGCCAACAGGGTCGTCGTCAGACCCTCGTAGCCAACCTCGTCGACGATCTCGGCGCACGCGTCGAGCATCCGCTGGACCCGGGCGAGACTTCGCCCCTGGACCGGAACCCGACGCAGCGGGCCACTGGTGACGGCCGGTGTCGACACTCGCCCCACTCCCTCCGCGAATGATCCCCCGCTCGTCGGAACACATCCGTCAGCGGCAGTGGGATCGAAAACGTTACTCGGATTAACGAGCCAAACGGATATCGGTGTTCATCTGCCCCAGATGGGGTCGACACCAAGATCGTTCACGTTTTTTCGGCAGGGCGGTTCCAGAGCCAATGCCACTTAACGTAAGTGGATCATGGGTGTGGGCTGGGGTTTCGCGGGTGGCGGCGTCACGCGGCGAGGGCCAGTGGTTGCGCGTTGGCGAGTGTGATGGTGGCGGGGCTGTCGTGGCGGGTCCCGACGTCGGTGCGGCGTTTGACGCGGTAGGAGTTGTGCCGGGCGCGTTTGACCACGCGGGGGTAGGTCCGGTCCCTGCGGACCGGGTTGAGGTGCCGTTTCGCGGTGATGCTGGCCTTGATCCCGGCGAGGATGGTCGCCTGCCGGTCAGGGGGGAAATGCCGCCGAGTCGGTGACGCGGCGGCGGATGATCCGGACGGTCCGGAGGAACTTGACCCGGTCGGGGTCGATGTCGGCGGAGGTCGCGGCCCGGCAGATCAGGTCGCTGATCGCGTAGTGGGTCAGCAGGTAGCCGTAGATCTCCTGGCGGACCAGGTCCGGGCTCTTCGAGCGCAGGACACGTCCCGGCCCGCGTAGGTGCGTCTTCAGTTGATCGTTGCCGGTTTCGTGTTCCCACCGGTCATGGTAGATCTGGGCCAGGGCCATGGCCGGTGCGGCGGCGACGTCGCCGATGGTGGTGATCAGGGCGATCAGTTCGTC
>NZ_JBHMIM010000065.1:0-32282 GCF_048060115.1 Micromonospora sp. LOL_023 | reverse complement strand
CCCGCTACTCTTACTCACCAGAAAGGTGCACCCGATTCCATCATGGATATGATCTAGACACTCACATCCTTACAGGTCAGGTGCACCTTTCTCTCACCGGCCTTGATCAATCAAATCCCCTCTGACTGGGGGAGGTCAGAGCCGGCCAGCCCGCAGGCCGACCCATCGAGCCTGGTCGCCGATCTCAGGAAACCACCAACCGGCTGGACCCCAGCGGCCAACCTGCTGGTCGCGCTGCCCGGCAAATGGACGACCGCCTGGCACTGCGCCGATCAGGTAGTCGACGCACTCGTTTGACGGCGAGGCACGCTGTCAGCGCCTACCCGATGCCGACGGCGTCGCGCACCCGCTCCAGCAACGGTCGGGTCTGCTTACGGGCCTTGTCCGCGCCGTGCGCGAGGAGGTCGTCCAGTTCGCTGCCAGGTGCCATCAGCGCCTCGTAGCGCTCCCGCAGCGGCGCGAACTGGGCATTCAACGCGTCGGTGAGCTGGGCCTTCACCTCGCCCCAACCCATCCCACCGGCCATCAGCCGGGCTCGGGTCTCGGCAACGACGTCCGCCTCGCCGAACCGCTCCAGCAGCGTGAAGACCGCAGCCGAGTCGGGATCCTTCGGCTCCTCGAGCGGCACGCTGTCAGTCGGGATCCGCCGGATCATCTTGCGCAGACCGGCTTCGGACTCGAACAGCGGGATCGTGTTGCCGTAGGACTTGCTCATCTTCCGTCCGTCGACGCCGGGCAGGGTCTGCGCCGAGCCCTCATCCGGTATGACGGCAGCTGGGATCTTCAGCCTGAATCGATCGCCGTAGACGGCGTTGAAGGCACCGGCGATGTCAGCTGCGTACTCGACGTGCTGGACCTGGTCACGGCCAACCGGCACCACATCGGCGTCCATGATGAGAATGTCGACCGCCATCAGCATCGGGTAGTTGAACAGGCCCATGTTCACACCCGCGTCCAGATCCTCCTTGCCGGCCGCACGGTTACGGTCGCGCGCCGCCTTGTACGCGTGCGCCCGGTTCATCAGCCCCTTACCGGTCAGGCAGGACAGCACCCAGGTCAGCTCAGGGATCTCCCGGATGTCCGACTGGCGATAGAAGGTGGTGCGGTCCGGATCGAGTCCGGCCGCGAGCCACGTCGCGGCCACCGAACGGGTGTAGTGCCGCAACAGATCACGGTCACGGATCGTCGTCAGCGCGTGTAGGTCCGCGATGAAGTACAGGGACTCATAGTCATCGACCAACTTCAGTGCGGGAAGGATCGCGCCAATGTAGTTGCCCAGATGCGGTTCACCGGTCGGCTTGATACCAGTCAGCGAAACCTTACGCGCCGTCGACCCCATAGGTAGGACATTACCGCGCGGCCACGTCGATCTTCTGACCGCACCCGGCGCTCGGAACACATCTGGAATCGGTCAGCCGCCGGTCACCAGCCCAAGCAACGGCGGAAGGTCATCCATTTTGTGGAACACCTCGGTGGAGCCCGTCCGAGATCCGTCCGGGGCGTACCGCAGAACCTGCATCCCTGCAGCCAAGCCGGCTGCAACGCCGGCCTCGCTGTCCTCGACCACCACGCACCGTTCAGGCTGTACACCCATCCGGGACGCCGCCAGCAGAAACAGATCAGGGGCCGGCTTGCCTCGGGCGACCTGCGAGGCAGTAAAGATCCGCCCGTCGAAGTATCTCGCCAGGCCACTCGCACTCAGCGTCAAGTCGACCTTGGCTGGCCGGCCGTTCGACGCCACGCAGAACGGGACCCTGAGCCGTTCAAGCAGCTGAGCGACGCCCGGCACCGGCCGGACCTGGGCCCGCAACGCGGCATCAACCGCAGCGGTGAGCCCGTCGAACCAGCCCGTTGGCACCTCGCCATCGAGACGGTCCGCGATTCGCTGCGCCGCCACCTCCTGCGCCAGCCCCACGAACTCCCGAGCGCACTCCTCATCGGTGATCCGGACACCGAGGTCTCGCATCCACTCGGTGAGCACCCGGGCAACGATCGGCTCGCTGTCCACCAGCACCCCGTCGCAGTCGAAGATGACGAGCTCGGGCGATGCGGCGATTCCAGGGCTCACCTTCATCACTATCCCAGCCCGGCATCCGCCCGTTCGACGAGCCCGGCGGCGGGTCGGGATGGAACGTCCCGTCAATGCCGCTGCTGTCCCGCCAGCGGTCGACCGGTCCAACGGCTCCCGATCGCCCGGCGAGCACCGAGCCAGCGGTACGGTGTACGACAAAGGCCCCAACCGGGCGGGAAACGCCTGGTCGGGGCCTTGGTGTCTGGTACGCCGCGTAGGACTTGAACCTACAACCCGCGGATTAAGAGTCCGCTGCTCTGCCAGTTGAGCTAGCGGCGCTCGCTGACAACGTCGGCAACCGTAGCACGCCTGGCTGTCCAGCTTCCAACCGATTGCCGGCAACGAGCCGACTGTCTGGCGGAGCTGCCCAGGTGCACAGATCTGGCACCCTTCCGGATCAGGCACGAAGGGCGTAGCGGGTGATGCACGATGTCGGCAGGGACGCAACAAGGAACGGGGACTGGGATGGACAGGGTCAGGAGGGGTTGGTCGGTCGCGGTGACACTGGCAGTCATCGCGCCGGCAGCACTGGCAGGGTGCGGAGCGGACAAGACACCACGTTTTGTCAGTGGAAAGGTGGCACAGGCGAGTCCGACGCCACCGCCGGAACCGTTCGAGTTCGCCATCGCGCCGGAGGCGGACGCGAAGGATCTGCCGATCAGCATGGAGATCGGCACCACGGTCAGCGGTGGGGAGATCACCTCGGTGACGCTCGTCGAGGAGGGTGGCGGCGAGGTGAGCGGCAGCATGCGCGACGACGGCACCTCCTGGGTGCCGGACAAATCGCTCAAAAACAGCAAGAAGTACACAGCTACGGTGGTCGCGACCAGCACAGCTGGCGACGAGGAGACCAAGACCACGACGTTCAGCACGATGGGCAGGTCCGGTTCGCAGACCGGCACCGGCCTCTACCTGTTCGACGGGCGGACCTACGGGGTGGCGATGCCGGTGGTGGTGGAGTTCTTCCCGGGTATACCCGAGAAGGAACGGGCCAGCGTGCAGAAGCGGATGTTTGTCTCCACCGACCCGCCGCAGCCGGGCACCTGGTACTGGTTTCCCGACGGCACTCAGGCGTTCTACCGGGCACCGGACTTCTGGCAGGCAGGCACCGAACTGCGCGCTCGGATCGGCTTGGCAGGGCATCCGACCGGGGATGGTCGCTACGGCGACCAGGACCGCAGCGCCACCGCGACGATCGGTGACAAGGTGACGATGGAGGTCGACAACGCCACCAAGCAGTTGAAGTTGTTCAAGGACGACAAGTTGGTCAAGCGGATGCCGGTGAGCTTGGGCAAGGCGAGCACGCCATCGTCGAGTGGCACCATGGTGGTGATGGACAAGCAGGCGCAGACGGTCTTCGACACCTTCGCCGAGCTCGGCCCCGAGGAGGGTTACCGGACGGACATCTCGTTCGCCCAACGGATCACCTGGGGTGGCGAGTTCATTCACGCCGCTCCGTGGTCCGTCGCCGACCAGGGCGTCCGCAACGTCTCGCACGGCTGCGTCAACATGTCGATGGCCAACGCCGAATGGCTGTTCAGCCAGACGAAGGTCGGCGACCCGATCACGGTCAAGGGCACCGAGGTGCAGCTGGCCGACGGCAACGGCTGGACGGCCTGGAACCTCAGCTGGGCGGAATTCGTCAAAGGTAGTGCGTTGCCGGTCCCGGCCGACCTGAAGCCGAAGGCGACCTCCGCTCCGGCACCGGCACCGTCTGCGACATCCGGTTGACAGCAGGCGAGCCGGGACAGCGAGGGAAGACTTCTGAATAAACGCCTATAGCGGACGAATCCGACGCGACCGAGCCGAGATAACCCGACATACTGGGGATATCGGTCGGTCGCGTCGGTATTGGTTCCGCCGAGGCACGAACCCGGGAGTTGCCACAACGCGTCATTTATGGACGATGGGTTTCGGGGACCGAACTTCGTGAGGAGATCATGCGAGTGAGCCGCAATCAGGCAATGCCGCCCGCTGGGCGGGTGCGTCCACCGGTAGCGCGGGCACTCGTGGCCATCGCGCTCACCGCCACACTCGTCCTGACCGGCGCCTGCACCGGTGGCGGCAACGCTCCGTCCTGGCGCGACGGTGCCGATCCGGAGCCGAGCCAGAAGGCGCAGGCGACGATCACCGCGCCGGCCGCCGACGCCACGGACGTGCCTGCCTCGACCGGGGTCACGTTCACCACCGCCGAGGCGGTCGAGACCACGGTCGAGTTGACCGACGCCGCGGGCAACCCGGTCGAGGGCGAGGTGAACGCCGACGGCACCGAGTTCCTGCCGACCGGGCAGCTGGAGTACGCGGCCGCGTACACCGCCACGGTGACGGTGACCGGCGACGACGACAAGACCACGACGGTAAGCCACGAATTCCAGACGATGGCCCAGCCGGCCAACCGGGTCCGCGTCTCCAGTTTCCTCGGCGACGGCAACGTGGTCGGTGTGGCGATGCCGCTGATTCTGCGGTTCGACCGCAACATCCCCGAGGACCACCGCGCCGACGTGCAGCGGCGACTGAGCGTCCGCAGCGAGCCCGCCCAGGAGGGCGTCTGGTACTGGGTCAGCCCCACCGAGGTCCAGTTCCGCCCACGCGAGTTCTGGCAGGCCGGCACGAAGCTGTTCTACAAGGCGCAGACCGGCGGGCTGCCGATGGGCGACGGCTGGTACGGCCGCAACGATCTCACCATCGACGCCGAGATCGGCTCGGCGTTGGTCATGACGGTGGACAACGCGTCCAAGAAGATGACGGTCGCCAAGGACGGGCAGACCATCAAGGAGATCCCGGTCAGCCTCGGCAAGCCGAAGACCCCGTCGTCCAGCGGCACCATGATCGTGATGGAGAAGCTCAGGGAGACCGTCTTCGACACGTACGAGGAGTTGGGTCCCGAGGAGGGCTACCGGACGGACATCGAGTACGCGCAGCGGCTGACCTGGGGCGGCGAGTTCATTCACGCCGCTCCGTGGTCCGTCGCCGACCAGGGCGTCCGCAACGTCTCGCACGGCTGCGTGAACATGTCGATGGCCAACGCCGAATGGCTGTTCAAGCAGACCAAGCTCGGGGACCCGGTGACGGTCAAGGGCACCGAGGTGCAGCTGGCCAACGGCAACGGCTGGACGGTATGGAATCTCAGCTGGGAGCAGCTCATCGAGGGCAGCGCCCTGCCGTACGAGCCGCCAGCGGCGGTCGAGTCCCCGGCCGCCGGCACCGGCGACGACGCCAGCGACGACCCGCAGGCCTGACGAGGAACACGTAGCACGAGGACAACCAGAAAGGCCGGTCAGGATCGATCCTGACCGGCCTTTTCCGTTTGGGGTGACTGAAGGGACTTGAACCCTCGACACCCGGGACCACAACCCGGTGCTCTACCTGCTGAGCTACAGCCACCATGAACCTCACCCGACATACTTGCCGTGTGTGGTGCCGACCAATGATAGCCCTACCCGGGCGTCCCCCGTCGAGCGGGTTCACTCACCAGGCAGCAGGCCGGCGGCGATGGCCTTCGCCGCGTCGACGTCCGGCCCGGGCAGCGGTACGAAGATCGCCCGGCGGTAGTACTCCAGCTCGCGGATGCTCTCCTGGATGTCCGCCAGCGCCCGATGCGACAGGCCCTTGGCCGGCTGGCCGAAGTAGACCCGGGGGTACCAGCGCCGACACAGCTCCTTGATCGACGACACGTCGATCATCCGGTAGTGCAGGTGGGTGTCCAGCCGGGGCATGTCACGGGCGAGGAAACCGCGGTCGGTGGCGATCGAGTTGCCGCACAGCGGGGCCGTCTTCGGCTCCCGGACGAAGCTGGTGACGTACTCCAGGACCTGATCCTCGGCCTCGGCCAGGGTGATCGCCGAGCGGCGTACCTCGTCGGTCAGGCCGGACTTGGCGTGCATCTCGCGGACCACGTCCGGCATCCCGGCCAGGGCTTCCTCGTCGGCGTGGATCACCAGATCGACGCCTTCGCCGAGCACGTTGAGATCCGAGTCGGTGACCAGCGCGGCCACCTCTATCAACGCGTCTTTACCGAGGTCGAGCCCGGTCATCTCACAGTCGATCCAGACAAGAAGATCCGCCACGCCGGACAGCCTACGCGGCCGGGTCCAGCCGGCCACCGGTCCTGGCGTACCGGTGCCGGACCGGGCCGTGCGACGGACCCGGCTAGGCTCGCGGTCGTGCCCGCCGAGAACCTGCCGGAAACCAGCACCCCCCGCGTGGCCGACGGCCGGTCCCGGACGCCGCGCCGGGTCGCGGTGATCGTCGGGCTCAGCGCCGCCGTCGCTGCGGCTCTCGCCTGGTACGGCAACCGGCACGACTTCTACGACCTGAAGATCTACCTGAGCGCGATGCGCTGGTGGGCCGACGGCAACCCGCTCTACGACTACTCCCAGCCCGACGTCGTGCAGGGCACGCTCTACTTCACCTACCCGCCGTTCACCGCGTTGCTGCTGCGACCGTTCGCGGCGCTGAGCGACGTGGCCACCGCGACGATCTTCACCGTCGGCTCCCTGCTGGCGCTGGTGGTCACCACGGTGTGGCTGGTCACCCCGATCGCCCGGCGACGCGGGTTGCCACGCTGGTGGCTGGCCGGGCTGGCGGTGCCGCTGGTGGTGCTGATCGAGCCGACCCGGGAGACCATCTTCCTCGGCCAGATCAACATGCTGCTGGTGGTGCTGATCCTGGCCGACCTGCTGTTCGCCGTACCGAAGGGGTCCCGCTGGGCCGGGGTCGGCATCGGCCTGGCGACCGCGATCAAGCTGTTCCCGGGGATCTTCATCGTCTATCTGCTGGTCACCCGGCGGTGGCGGGCGGCGCTGGTGTCGTGCGTGGCGGCGGCCGGCGCGACGCTGCTCGCGGCGGCGGTCCTACCGGCCGAGTCGTGGCGGTTCTGGACCCAGGAGCTGTGGAGCACCGAGCGGGTCGGCCGCAGCGACTACACGGGTAACCAGTCGCTGCAGGGGCTGTTGGGTCGGCTGGTCGCCCCGGACGAGCCGAGCCGGCTGATCTGGCTGGTGCTGGTCGCGGTCGTCGCCGGCTACGGGCTGTGGCGGGCCGCCCAGGCCGTTCGGGCCGGTGACGAACTGGCCGGGTTGACGCTCACCGGGCTGGTCGCCGCGTTGATCGCGCCGATCACCTGGCCGCATCACGTGTACTGGTTCGTTCCGGCGCTGATTCTGCTGCTCGACGCGGCGCTGCGGCAGCGCGACGGGTCCGACTCGACGCCGACGGCGGTGCCGCAGCCTGACGGCCCGGCGGCCCGCGCCGGGGTCCGGGCCGCCGGGCTGCTGGCGTTGGCAGCGGGTTCGTTCGCGGCGCTGGTGTTCGGTGTGGTGTCGTTGATCGACTGGGGTCACGACCGGGCGCCGACCGATGACCCGGTGACGTTCCTGCTGCGCAACCTGTACGTGCTGGTGGCGGCGCTGCTGCTGGTCAGTCTGCCGATTCGCCGGACGCCGGTGGAGTCGCCCCGGTAGCTCCGGTGGCACCACCGGCGGCCACGGTAGGGCCACCGGCGGTTCCGGACGGCTCGGTCCGCCGGGACCGGATGAACGCCAGCCCACCGAGCAGCAGCCCGCCGAGGCCGGCGAGCAGCCCGGCGACGCCCACCCCGAGGGCCGCTCCCGCGCCAGCGGTGTCGTCGTCGCCGGCGCTGGTCGAGGCGTCCTCGCCGGTCTCCGGGGCGGCGCCGGGCGCTGAGGAGTCCTCGCCGTCCGCTACCAGGGTCAGCACACTGGCCGGGGTCGCCGGCTCGTCCTGACCGGGCACCGGCACCTCGATCCAGCGGACGACGGTGCCGTCGGAGTAGGTCTGCAGCGACTTGAAGACCACCTGGTCGACGTCCGGCAGCGGGCCGAGGGAGACCGGGAAGTCGACGAACTCCCCCGGTTGCACGCCCACCTCCGGGCTGGCTGCGGTCCACACGATCCGGGACACCGCCTCGGTGATCTGGGCGCCGTGCACCTCCAGCGGTGGATCCACCGGCTCGGACTGCACCTGCACGGTCCAGCCGGGCACCCGGGCCAACGACACCGAGGCGACCGGCGCGTCCTCCGGCATCACCACCTCGACCTGGGTGGTGCTGGCGGTGTCGCTCTCGTTCGGTACGCGGAAGTCCAGCCGGGCGTAGTCGCCGATGGTGGCCTGCGGCGGGTTGACCGTGATGTGCGCGGCCGCCGGGGCGGCCAGACCGAGGACGCCGACGAGGACGGCCGCACCGGTGAGCGCCACGGTGCGGGCCAGCGTGCGTCGGGGACGGAGCATGAAGGGACCCTCTCTAGTTGATCTCCACCGTGGTGGACACGGTGGCCTGGTCGATTTCGGAGATCCGGACGGTGATCTGGAACTCCCAGTCTCCCGCGGTCGGCAGGCTGATCTCGCCGGTCGCGTGGTTGTCGGTCAGCGGCAGCAGCGGAATCTCGATCGGCTCGACCCCGCTGGCGGGTAGCGCGGCCGTCGCCTGCCACTCGATCACCGGCTGGGGCCGGTTGTCCGGGGTGTACGCGTACAGGTGGACCGAGTTGTTGCCGCGCCGGGCCGGATCCACCTCGATCTGCAGCGAGTAGATCTCACTGTCGAGGGTGGCGGAGAAGTAGTTGCTGGTGGCGCGCAGGTCATCGGCGACGGCGGTCCGCGCCGGGGTGGTCTGCACCAGCACCGCGGTGACCGCCAGCACCACGACGGTGACGGCGAGTTCGGCGATCACCGCCTGACGCATCCGACCGGGCCGCCCGGCGGCGGTCCGGTTGCGCACCAACTGCCGCGAGTACGCCGCCACCGCCAGCACCACCAGGAACAGGCCGATCTTGGCCAGTAGCAACCGCCCGTACGTGGTGTCGAACAGTGCGCCGAGCGTGCCGACCTCGATCAGCGCCTGCACGGTGCCGGCCAGCAGCAGCCCGCAGACCGCCAGGGCGGCCCAGCGGGACCAGATCGGCAGGATCGCGCCAAGTTCCCGCTCGTCGGCCTGACGCAGCAGGAACACGGCGAGCATCAGCAGCCCGCCGAGCCAGACGGCCATTCCGGCCAGGTGGGCGACGTCGACCACCACCGACACCGCCGGCACCGGTGAGGCCGCCGGGTGGCCGGCCAGCGGCCAGGTGAACGCACCGACCACGGCAAGCACGCCGAGCAGGATCCGGTCGCTGCGACCCTCGGTCCCGGCCAGGTACGGACGCAGCAGCACCGCCACGGCGGCCACCACGCCGAGGCGCACCAGCAGGGCGGCGCCGAGCCCGCTGCCGAGCACGTCGCGCAGCGCCGCGCCATCGACCGTGCCAAGTCCGCCACCGGTGACGTACGGGGCCTGCAGCCAGATGGCGGCCAGGGTGGCCGCCGCGACCAGGCCCAGCCCGGTCCAGGCCACCCGCGCGGGGCCGGAGCGGGCCAGCCGCCGTGGCCAGAGCATGCTGAGCACCAGCGCCGGACCGACGATCAGCAGCAGACCGACGTACCCGAGGAACTTGCTGACCTGGATCAGCCGGCTGACCACCGGGTCGGTCTCGGCACCGCCGGTGTCGGTGGGCACCGCCGACGGCGCGCCGACGGAGTAGGTGAACCCGCCGGAGACCGGATGGCCGTCCGCGGAGATCACCCGGTAGCTGACCAGGAAGGTGCCGCGGGTCGTCTGCTGGTCGACCGGGATGATGACCACCGCGCCGTCGAAGACCGGCTCACCCTGGTCGATCCGTTGCCCGTCCGGGGAGATCACCCGGACCCGGTCGGGCACCTGGCGCACCGACTCGGAGAAGGTCAGCACCACCTCCGCCGGGGCGTTGGGCAGCACCGAGTCGACCACCGGGCTGGTGCTGGCCAGTACGGCGTGTGCGCTGGCCGCCGTGGCGGGGAGCAGGACCACGGGCAGGGCGGCCAGGAACAGGCCGACGATGGCCGCGAGGCGCGACGTCCATCTATTCGTTGCGGCAGTCATGCTGCATATGCTCGCCGGTCGGGCCGCCCGCGCGCGACCCGGCTCACCCTCATTCATGGTTGGTCGGCTGATTGGCGGGAAAAGTTCCGGCGATTCCGGCGCGGATCCCGGCGATCCCGGCGCGGCCCGGGGCGGGTGGGCGCATCCCCGGCGGCGACCCGGAGTGTGACGGATTCCACCCCGACTTTGGCGTTTGTCGTCATAGCAGCGTGGAACCCGGCGCTGGGTGTCGAACGACCAATGGATATGACAGTTGGTACGGGCACGCGGTGGCCGACGGTTCAACTCTGGCTCAGCACCGCCGCCCGCCTCGGACTGGCCGCCGTCTGGCTGATCGCCGGCGGGGCGAAGGTGACCGACCTGGCCGGCTCCGGCCGCGCCGTCAACGCCTACCAGATCTTCCCGTACGACCTGGCGATGATCATCGGCGCGGCGTTGCCGCTGGTGGAGTTGGCGCTCGGCGTACTGCTGCTGGTGGGGTTGGCCACCCGGCTGGCCGCTGGGGTCTCGGCCGGGCTGCTGATGGTGTTCATCGCCGGCATCACCTCGGCCTGGGCCCGTGGGCTACGCATCGACTGCGGGTGTTTCGGCGTCGGCGGTGAACTGGCCGCCGGACAGAGCCCCAGCTACGGCCTGGAGGTCGCCCGCGACCTGGCGTTTCTTGCCCTCGCCGGGTTCCTGCTGTGGTTCCCGCGCACCCTCGGATCGGCGGACGCCGTCGTGAATCGTGGTTTTTCAGATGAATAGTCGGACAGAGTACGAGATCGGCGGGTGACGGCGATGAGCCGACGAGTGGAGCAGAAGAAGGCCGCCAGGGTGGTGCGCGAGCAACTCGCCCGGGAACGGCGACGCCAGCGCACCCTGTGGACCTCGGTCGCCGCCGCCGTGGCGCTGATCCTGGCCGGCATGATCGGCTGGGCCGTCTACCAGACCCAGCGCGACGGCGAGTACACCGCACCGCCCGGCCTGGTCGCCAACGACTCCGGCGTCCCGATCGGCGACGGCCCGGTCACCGTCGACCTCTACGCCGACTTCCTCTGCCCGGCCTGCCGCCAGTTCGAACAACAGGTCGGCCCGACCCTGGACCAGCTCGTCGACGATGGCAGGATCACCCTCGTGTACCACCCCGTCGCCATCCTCGACCGACTCAGCGACGACGCGTACTCGACGCGGTCGGCGGCGGCGTCCGGCTGCGCGGTGGCCGGCGGCAAGTTCAGCGAGTACGCCGCCGCGCTGTACGAGCAGCAGCCGGCCGAAGGCGGACCCGGACTCAGCGACGAGCAGCTGATCGCCATCGGCGGCGAGGTCGGCCTGGACACCGGCAGCTTCGGCCAGTGCGTCCGCGACGGCACCTACCGCAACTGGCCCGAACACGTCACCGACGAGGCCGGCCGGGCCGGCGTCAGCGGCACCCCGACCGTGATGGTCGGCGGCGAGACCGTCGGATCCAGCACCGACGCGATCACCGCCGCCGTGGACGCGGCGAGCTGACCATGCGTGCCGCCGGCCTGCGCGCCGCCGCACTCACCGCCACCGGCCGGCTGGCCGGGCTAGCCGGGCTGGTGGCGGCGGCGCTGGCCGGCGGCGCGACACCGGCCGCCGCACACGGTGCCGACGCACCGGCCGCCACCGACTACCGGGTGGCGGTCATCGGGACGGCACCGGCCGTCGACGGGCTGACGGTACGGGTGGTCGAGGCCGGTGCCCGCCTGGAGTTGACCAACCACACCGGCCGCCCGATCGAGGTCCTCGGCTACGCCGGCGAGCCGTACCTGGAGATCCGCCCCGACGGGGTGTACCGCAACCTCCACTCCCCCACCGCGTACCAGAACGAGACGCTGGCCGGCGACACCCCGGTGCCCGACGACGCCAACCCGGCCGCGCCCTCTGCCTGGCAGCGGATCAGCACCGAGCCGGTCGCCCGCTGGCACGACCAGCGGACCTACTGGCTCGACCCCGGCCCGCCCGATGCGGTCCGCGCCGCGCCCGACCAACAGCACCGGGTACGCGACTGGACTGTCCCGCTCCGCGACGGCGTGACGCCGTTCGAGCTGCGCGGCACCCTGGACTGGATTCCGCCACCGGACCCGGTGCACTGGTGGGGCGGCACGCTGCTGGCCGCCGTACTCGGCGTCGTCGCCCTGACCATCGCGGCCCGGCGCAACCCGACGGCGGCGCGTCGGCTCTCCGCCGCCAGTCTGATCATCGGCGGGGTGACCGCGGTCGGCTACGCGCTGGCCCGATCCGTCGAGGCCGGTGCCGCCGGGCCGCTGAGCATGCTCAGCACCCTGGTCGACGGCCCGGTCTGGGCGCTGCTGACCGGGCTCGGCGCGCTGGCCGCCGCCGGGTACGCGCTGACCCGCCGCTCCGGCACCGACTTCGTTCTCGCCCTGGCCGGCACCTGCCTGGCCATTTTCGCCGGGGCGGGCAACGCCGCCGTGTTCACCCGGGCGATCGCCCCGGTCCCCGGCCCCGGGTGGTGGCCACGGGTCGCGGTCACCGTCGTGCTCGCCGCCGGTGCGGCCGTCGCGCTCGGCGCGGTACTCCGGATGCGGGCCGCCACCGGGCCGGCCCGCAGCGGCCTAGCCGTCAGTGCCGGTCCGACCGTCAGTGCCCAGCCGGGCGGACCGGTTCGCGGCGAGTTGACGCTCGGCGAGCAGCGGATCGAAGCCGACCGGTAGCTCCAGCCGGTGCCGGGCCAGCAGCCGCGAATCGGCCAGCAGCCGCGCGGTCTGTCCGTCCGCCACCACCCGGCCCGCGTCCAGGATCACCGACCGTTCGCAGAGCTCCACCGCGTACGGCAGATCGTGGGTGACCATCAGAATCGTCACCGGCAGCCCGTGCAGGATCTCGGCCAGCTCGCGGCGGGCCGCCGGGTCGAGGTTCGACGACGGCTCGTCCAGCACCAGGATCTCCGGGCGCATCGCCAGCACCGTCGCCACCGCCACCCGGCGCCGCTGGCCGAAGGACAGATGCAGCGGCGTACGGTCCCGATGCTCGGCCATCCCGACCGCGGCGAGTGCCTCGTCGACCCGCGCCGCCAACTCGGTGCCACGCAGACCCAGGTTGGCCGGGCCGAACGCCACATCCTCGGCGACCGTCGGCAGAAACAGCTGATCGTCCGGGTCCTGAAAGACGATGCCCACCCGGCGACGCACCTCCGCCAGGGTCGCCCGCCGCTCGTCGACGCTCAGGCCGGCGACCTCGACCTGGCCGCTGTCGCCGCGCAGCACGCCGTTGAGGTGCAGCACCAACGTGGTCTTACCGGCCCCGTTCGGGCCGAGCAGCGCCACCCGGGACCCCTTCGGCACGGTCAGCTCCACGCCGCTCAACGCCTGATGGCCGTCCGGATAGGCGAAGTGCAGGTCACTGACCCGCAGCGACGGCGGCACCGCCGAGCCGTCCTCGGCGGGCGGGCGCTCCCCGGCCGGCCGGGTCACCGCGACCCTCCGCCATCGGTCGACCCGGTCACCGCAACATCGCCACGGCCGCGATCGTAGCCGCCGTCGCCGGGACCGCCGCCGCCAGCGCCCACTGACCGACCGACGCCCCGCCGCTGTCGTGCCAGGCCACCGGCATCCGGCCGGTGTAGCCACGGGAGATCATCGCCAGGTAGACCCGCTCGCCGCGCTCGAACGCGCGCAGGAACAACGCCCCGATACCGGCCGCCAACCCGCGTACCTGCCAGAGGAAACGCGGATCGTCACCCCGGGAGATCCGGGCGATCCGCATCCGCCGCGCCTCGTCGACCAGCACGTCGACGTAGCGCAGCATGAACGTGGCGATCTGGGTGATGATCGTCGGGCAGCGCAGCCGGTCCAGACCGACCAGCAGATCCCGGCCGGTGGTGGTCGCCGCCAGCAGCAGCGAGGCGAGCACACCGAGGGTCGCCTTGGCCAGGATGTTCCAGCCGCCGTAGAGGCCCTCGACCGACAGGCCGACACCGGCGACGACGATCTGCTCACCACCGGCCAGCAACGGCAGCGCGAACGCGAAGAACACGAACGGGACCTCGATCAGCGACCGGCGGGCCAGCCAACCGGCGGGCACCCGGGCGAGCGCGGCGACCACCGCGACCAGCACCGCGTACCCGCCGAAGGCCCACAGCTGCTCGCGCGGGGTGGCCACCACCACCAGGGTGAAGGCCACCATCGCGGCGATCTTCGTCTCGGGCGGGAGACGATGCACCGGGCTGGCCCGCTCCAGGTGCAGCAGCTGCACGTGCCCCGCGCCCATCCCGAATCAGCCTCTACCGCTCGCCGGCCGAGACACCGGAACTGGCTGAGGCGCCGGCCGGCGCGTCTGTCGACGCGTCCGCCGTCTCCTCCGGTCGGCGACCGCGGGCCAGCCAGAACAGCCCACCGGCGACGGCGAAGGTGAGCAGCACCCCGACGGCCCCGGCGACCACGGTGCTGATGAAGTCGTTGTCCACGGCGGTCAGGCCGTAGTCGGCGAACGGGCTGTCGGCCAACTCGTGGTCCTGCGCGCCGGAGGCCATGCAGGTGCCGTCGACGATCTCCTCGTCGGCGAGCTCACAGCCCTGGGTCGACGCCGAGTCCAGCCCGTCCGGCGAGCCGGAGGCGAAGTTGCTGACCACGCCGGCCAACAGCAGCGAGACGAGCAGTCCGGCCAGGATGAATCCGGTGTTGCGCTTCATGCCGCACCTCCGGCGGAAACGGACTGGCTGGTGGTCGTACCGGTCTGGGGGGTCTGGCCAGGGGTCGGGCCGGTCTGGCTGGTCGGGCGGCGCAGCCCACGCAGGGCGTACACCAGGTCGGGGCGGGTCTTGGCGACGGTGAGCACGGTGACCGCCGCGATCAGCCCCTCACCGACGCCGATCAGGACGTGCGTGCCGGTCATCAGGGCCAGCACCTGCCCGAGCCCGACGTCCTGCAGCGCGGTGGTGCCGCCGATGGCGTACTGCAGCACGAAGCTCAACGCGGCGGCGACCACGCTGACCACCGACGCGACGAAGGCGGTGACCGCCAGCCCGGTCGGGGTGCGCGGCAGCACCCGCAGCAGGACGAAGATCAGCCCGTACGCGGCGGCGGTGCCGACCAGCGCCATGTTGGTGACGTTCGGGCCGATGGCGGTGACCCCGCCGTCGGCGAAGAGCAGTGCCTGCACGATCAGCACGATCGACACGCACAGCGCGCCGACCCACGGGCCGACCAGCAGCGCGGCGAGCGCCCCGCCGAGCAGGTGACCGCTGACTCCGGGCAGGACCGGGAAGTTGAGCATCTGGACGGCGAAGATGAAGGCGGCGACCAGGCCGGCCATCGGGGCCAGCCGGTCGTCGAGGTCGCGGCGGCCCCGGACCACGCAGTACGCGAAGGCGACGGCGGCGATGACGGCGTAACTGGCCGCTACGGGGCCGTTGAGCACCCCGTTCTGGATATGAAGTGCGAGGTGGTCCACGTGTTGCCTCCCGAGAAGGGGGTTCGGGCGATCGCCAGGTCAGCGTATTTCCCTGCTTCTGCTCTTGCATAGAGCTGGCAAGTAGCCAGTTATGGCGGCAGGCCGTCGGCCGACACGGCAGGTAGGCTCCCGGCCATGACCTCCGCAGCCACCGCGGGCCCCGTCCGCCTCGCGCCGGGCGATTCCGCCCCGGAATTCACCCTGCAGACCGACAGCGGCGACCAGCTGGCCCTCAAGGAGCTACGCGGGCGCAACGTGCTGCTGTACGCGTACCCGTCGGCGATGACCCCGGGCTGCACCAAGCAGGCATGTGATTTCCGCGACTCGCTCGCCTCGCTGCAGGCCGCCGGCTACGAGGTGGTCGGCATCTCCCCCGACAAACCGGAGAAACTGGCCAAGTTCCGGGAGCGGGACGGCCTCACCTTCCCGCTGGTCTCCGACTCGGACAAGACCGTGCTGACCGCGTACGGCGCCTACGGCGAGAAGCAGCTGTACGGCAAGACGGTCACCGGCGTGATCCGGTCGACCTTCGTGATCGACGCCGACGGGCGGATCGCCAGGGCGCTCTACAACGTCAAGGCCACCGGCCACGTCGCCAAGCTCCGCCGCGACCTCGGCCTCAACTGAGCAGAGCCCACTGACTCCAGGCCAGCCCCGATAGGCCAGCCCCGATCTCCGCGTCGATTGCCGGACCTGAGTCCATGATCGACGACAATGTCGTACCCCATCAATAGCATTCGGTCATGGGGAGAGAGAAATACACGCGTGAGCGGCTTGCCGCCGCCGCCGAGCAGTGCCACAACGTGACCGATGTGCTGCGCCATCTGGGGATCCGGGTCAGCGGGGGCTCACATGCGCATATCAGTCGCCGCCTGAAGTTCTACGGCATAAACACTTCTCATTTCACCGGCAGTGCCCACAATCGAGGTCAGCGCGGATACTACCGGTTGACCCCGCCGATGCTACTGGTCAGGCTCCCGAGAGGATCTCGGCGGACGCCGGGATTCCGGCTGAAGCGGGCCCTGCTGTCGATCGGCGTCCCGGAGCGGTGCGCGACCTGTGGGACCGGCCCGACCTGGCAGGACGCGCCGTTGACGCTGCACGTCGAGCACGGCGACGGCGACTTCCTGAACAACCGGGCGACCAACCTGCGGTTGCTCTGCCCCAACTGCCACAGCCAGACGGAGACCTACGCCGGGTCTCGTCGCACCCTGACGACAGGCGAGCCGCCGTGTCGAACTGCCGGGACCGAGCCGGTCGTCGGCCAGCCCGAGATTCGGCTACCCTCTCCTCGGCGCGTAAACTAGTAGCGTTTGGGGCCGTAGCCCAATTGGCAGAGGCACACGGTTTAGGTCCGTGACGGTGCGGGTTCGAGTCCCGCCGGCCCTACCCAGCACCAGTCACCCAGGCATGCACGGAGTCAGCACATCGCAATGAGTTCCCCACTGTCCGTACAGCTGGGTTTTGTCCTTGATCCGCCGCTCGACGCCGACCTGCGCGAGCGGGTGATCGCCGTCTGGGCGGATGCCACCAATGCCGGCGGCGCGGTCGGCTTCGTCGCTCCGGTGAGCGTCGCGGACGTCCGCCCGACCGCCGAGGCCGCCTTCGCCGGGGTCGCCGCCGGGATCGACCGGCTGCTCGTCGGCTTCGACGCCGCCGGGCTGGCCGCGTTCGTCTTCATCACCAGCAACCGGTTCGACCTCAAGGAGCACTGGCGGGTGCTCAAACGGGTGGTGGTCGCGCCGGACCGGCAGGGTCGCGGCCACGGCCTGGCCCTGATGGCCGAGGCAGAGCGGGTCGGCCGGTCACTCGGCCTGGCGGCGCTGCAGGTCACCATCCGCGACGGGCACGGTCTGCCCGCGTTCTACCGACGGTGCGGCTACCGGGAGGTGGGCCGGCTGCCGGGCGCGCTACGGGTGGCCGGCGGCGACGACCGGGACGAGATCATCATGTGGCGGGACCTGGCCTGACCCGATCGGACCGGTCAGCCGCAGTCCGACGGCGGGTCGGCGAGCGCGGCTACCGGCTCCACCGATCCGGTGTCCGCCGCGCCGAAGCCCGCTGCACCGGTGGCTTGCGACGGACCCGCCGTGGCCGACCCGGTGGGCGTTGGACTCGCCGTCGGTGACTGGGCGGCCGACGGGGTGGCCGGCGGGGTGGCCGGCGGCGGCCGCTCACCGGACCCGCCGGAAGCCGAGGCGGAACCTGACGACGAGCCGGAACCGGTGGCCGAGCCCGATCCGGCACCGTACAGGCGTACGTCGGTGATCTGGGTCTGCGCCGGGGCCAGTTCGACACCGGACACGGTGGCCTGGTTGCCGGCCACGTCGGTGACCCGCAGCGTGTACGGGCCAGGGCCGAGTCCGCCGTCGGCGAGCCAGTAGTTGTAGTCGTGCCGGACCAGTTTCCGCAATCCGGTGCCGCCCATTGCCTCGACCGCCGTGAGCGGGTTGCCGTGGTTGGTGACCCGTACGGCGAACCACCACTGCGAGGCACCTTCCTTGACCCGGAACGCGAGTGGCCCGGTCGACGGGTCGACCACGGCCCGGTAGCTGACGCTGACGATGCCCTGCACCGGGTCGGCGATCCGGGCGAACGCTTCCCGGGACAGGTCGATGTGGCCGGTCGCGCACTCCGGGCACTGGTCCATGACGACGACCCGGACGCTGCCACGTGGGCCGGTGACGTCGAGGTGTCCGCCGCAGGCGGCTGCGTCGGCGTACTCGTCGGGGCCGAGCGCGACGTACATCCGGTCGGCCGGGGCGCTGTCGAAGGAGCAGTTGCCGCCCTGGCCCTGCGAGTCGTAGAAGGTCGCCCTGCCCTGGTAGGTGGTGCCGCCGGTCGGTGGTGCGGCGCAGGCCGGGCTGGCCCCGACCTGGGCGGCGAGCAGCAGGCCGAGCACGGCGGTGCCGGTCGCCACGCCGCCGCCGGTGAGCCAGCGGGTCCGGGCGGTCCAGCCGGACCAGCGAGGCCGGCGGGCATGGGAACCAGGTCCGTCGTCGGTCACGAAACGTGATGCTGCCCTACTGCCACGTACCGGGGCAACAGTCCTAAGTGAGACCTAAGAGTCGGCGACCGCCGGGGACTGCACCAGGTCGCCGACGGCGATCCGGCCGGTGCCGTCCGGGATGAGGTTCATCCCGAACAGGACACCTCTGGGGCCGCGGTGGTGCTGGGCGAGGATCCGAAGTGGCTGGTGGCCGCGCTCGCCGGTGTCCTGGTCGGTGGTGGTGACCACACAGCGGGTGCAGGTCTTGGCCACCCGGAACGCGACGTCGCCGATCCGGATCCGTTGACCCAGCCAGGTGTCCTCGGCCCAGGCCGGTGCTCCGGTGATCACCAGGTTGGGGCGGAACCGGTGCATCGGCAGCGGCGCGGCCGGGTCACCGGTCTCGACGAGCCGGTCGTTGACGACGCCCAGCGACGCGGTGTTGGCCAGCAGCAGCGGGTAGCCGTCGGCGAAGCTGACCACGTCGCCGGCTCGACCGAAGTCGGGGTCGACGGCCCGCACGGTCGGGTCGGCGAGCCAGACCAGCCGGGCCGGGCGGCCGAGCAGGTCACTGAGCCAGCGCTGAGCGGCCGGGTCGGCGAGGCGGGCGGGGACCACGGCCTTGGCCCGGAAGACCCGTACCGGCACCGGCTCGCCGTCGACCGGCGCGGGGACGACGAGCGCCGGCCGGCCGGCGGTGTGCAGGGTGAGTCCGTCCGCGGCGAGTCGGGGGTGGATGGTGACCAGGGCGGGGACCTCGCGCTGGGTGAGTCCGACACCGTCCGGGTCGACGATCATCCAGCGTCGGTCGCCGGCCAGGCCCCAGGGTTCGACCCGGGCGGCGTCGTGGTCGAGCCGGCGACACCCCTTGACCGGGTACGTGTACAACGCAGCGACCCGCATGCCCGTCACGATAGCGGCACCGTTGCCGACTGAATGATTCTATGCATACAGTGTCGTGGTGAATGACAGTGACGTCATACCGGTCGCTTCGGCCGAACGGGTGCTCGACCTGTTCACCGGCGTACGACTCACTCCCACCCAGCGACGGATCGCACACAGCCTGGTGCAGCACGCCGGCTCCGCCGCCTTCCTGTCCGCCGCCGAGGTCGCCGAGCTGGCCCGGGTCAGTCAGCCCTCGGTCACCCGGTTCGCGATGGCCCTCGGCTACGACGGCTACCCGGCGCTACGCCGCCGGCTACGCGAGTTCGCCGTCAACCCGCCCACCGGCACACCCGCACCGCGCGGCGGGTCCCGCCGGGGCGACCAGCGGCGGGTCGCCGCCGACAACGAGATGCAGCGGGCGATCCGGGCCGAGGCCCAGCACCTGGGCATGCTCGCCGACCAGCTCGGCGAACGGGACCGGCTCACCGCCGCCGGCACCGTGCTCGCCGGCAGCGATCCGCTGCCGGTGCTCGGGCTGCGGGCCGCCGCCCCGCTGGCCAACTACTTCGGCTTCTTCGCCGCCAAGGTCCGCCCGGACGTACGGATCCTCGACAACGGCGGCAGCCTGCTGGCGGAGCGCCTCGAACAGGCCAGGGAGGCCGGTGCGACCGCGCTGCTGGCGATCGTGCTCCCCCGCTACCCCCGGGAGGCCATCGACGCGTTGACGCAGGCACGCGCCATCGGCCTGGCAGTGGTGCTGATCACCGACTCGGCGCTGAGTCCGGCGGCCGAACACGCCGACCTGGTGCTCCCCACCCCGGTCGGCGATCAGCTCGTGTTCGACCTGCACGCCGCGCCGATGGCGATGGCGATGGTGCTGCTGCAGGCGATCTGCGACGCCGCACCCGGCGAGGCACAACGGCGGCTGGAGCAGTTCGAACGCTCCGCCAGCCAACGCAACGTGTTCGTCGACTGACATCAGCTGACATCGGAAGGGACCCATGAGATGGCTGAGCTGATCCGGGCGGCGCGCGGCGCCACCCGTACCGCCAAGGGGTGGCCGCAGGAGGCCGCGCTGCGGATGCTGATGAACAACCTGGACCCGGACGTGGCCGAACGCCCCGACGACCTGGTGGTGTACGGCGGCACCGGGCGGGCCGCCCGCGACTGGCCGTCCTACCACGCCCTGGTCCGCACGTTGACCGAGCTCGCCGACGACGAGACGCTGCTGGTCCAGTCGGGCCGGCCGGTCGGGGTGCTGCGTACCCACGAGTGGGCACCCCGGGTGCTGCTGGCCAACTCCAACCTGGTCGGCGACTGGGCCACCTGGCCGGAGTTCCGCCGGCTGGAGCAGCTCGGGCTGACCATGTACGGGCAGATGACCGCCGGTTCGTGGATCTACATCGGCACCCAGGGCATCCTGCAGGGCACCTACGAGACGTTCGCGGCGGTCGCCGCGAAACTGGCCGCCGCCAGCGGCGGCGGCGCGCACACCGACGGCGCCGACCCGACCGCGCCACCGCCCTGGATCGACCGGGTCGGTACGGCGTCGCTGGCCGGCACGCTCACGTTGACCGCCGGCTGCGGCGGGATGGGCGGGGCGCAGCCGCTCGCCGTCACCATGAACGGCGGGGTGTGCCTGATCGTCGACGTCGACGGGCAGCGGCTCGCCCGCCGGGTCGCCACCCGCTACCTGGACACCGTCGCCGGTTCGCTGGATGAGGCGGTCGCCCTGACCCAGGCCGCCCGGCGGGACCGGCGGGCGCTGTCGGTCGGGGTGGTGGGCAACGCGGCGACGGTCTTCCCGCAGCTGCTGGCCGACGGTGTCGAGATCGACATCGTCACCGACCAGACCAGCGCCCACGATCCGCTCAGCTACCTGCCGGTCGGCGTCGAGCTGGCCGACGCGGCCGAGTACGCCCGCCGGGCGCCGCAGGAGTACACCGAGCGGGCCCGGGAGTCGATGGCCCGGCACGTGGCGGCGATGGTCGGGTTCGCCGACGCCGACGCGGAGGTCTTCGACTACGGCAACTCGATCCGCGACGAGGCCCGGCTCGGCGGCTTCGACCGGGCGTTCGACTTCCCCGGCTTCGTCCCGGCGTACATCCGGCCGCTGTTCTGCGCCGGCAAGGGGCCGTTCCGGTGGGCGGCGCTGTCGGGTGACCCGGCCGACATCGCCGCCACCGACCGGGCGATCCTCGACCTGTTCGGCGACAACGAGTCGCTGGCCCGCTGGATCAAGCTGGCCGGTGAACGGGTGGCGTTCCAGGGGCTGCCGGCGCGGATCTGCTGGCTCGGGTACGGCGAGCGGGAACTCGCCGGGGTGCGGTTCAACGAGATGGTCGCCAGCGGTGAGCTGGCCGCCCCGGTGGTGATCGGCCGGGACCATCTGGACTGCGGCTCGGTCGCCTCCCCGTACAGGGAGACCGAGGCGATGGCCGACGGCTCGGACGCGATCGCCGACTGGCCGCTGCTCAACGCCCTGGTCAACACCGCCAGCGGCGCGTCCTGGGTGAGCATCCACCACGGCGGCGGGGTCGGTATCGGCCGGTCGCTGCACGCCGGACAGGTCTGCGTCGCCGACGGATCGGCGCTGGCCGGGCAGAAGATCGAGCGGGTGTTGCGCAACGATCCCGCCACCGGGGTACTGCGCCACGTCGACGCCGGCTACCAACTGGCCGGCGACGTCGCCACCGCCCACGACCTGCCGATCCCTATGAGGCACCGATGACGGCCGCCGACCCGCTGACCGGCGACGACCCGCTGGTGGAGCGGTTCCGCACGCTGTGGGCGGAGCTGGCCGGCATCGGCCGGGATCCGGCCACCGGCGGCTACCTGCGGTACGCCTGGTCACCGGCCGAGCTGGCCTGCCGGGACTGGTTCGTCGCCGAGGCGACCAACCGGGGGCTGACGGTGCGGGCCGACGGCAACGGCAACCTGTGGGCCGACTGGGTGCCGGCCGGGGTGAACCCGGCCGGCCCGGCGGTGGTCACCGGCAGCCACTTCGACTCGGTGCCGCACGGCGGCGGCTACGACGGCCCGCTCGGCATCGTGTCGGCGCTGCTCGCCGTTGACGAGCTACGGGAGCAGGGCTTCGTCCCGGCCCGGCCGGTCATCGTCGCCGCGTTCGCCGAGGAGGAAGGTTCCCGGTTCGGGCTGGCCTGCCTCGGGTCGCGGCTGCTCACCGGCGGCGTCACCGCCGCCCGTGCGCTGGCGCTCACCGACGCGGCCGGAGTGATGCTGGCCGAGGCGATGCGCGCGGCGGGTGCCGATCCGGCGGCGGCCGGCCCGGACCCGGCGCGGCTGGCCCGGATCGGGGTCTTCGTCGAGTTGCACGTCGAGCAGGGTCGGGCGTTGGTGGACCTCGATGCCCCGGTCGGGGTGGCCAGCATGATCTGGCCACACGGGCGGTGGCGGCTGGAGTTCACCGGCGCCGGCGACCACGCCGGCACCACCCGGATGGTCGACCGCCGGGATCCGATGCTGACCTGCGCGCACACGGTGCTCGCCGCCGATGCCAACGCCCGGTGGCTCGGCGGGCACGCCACCATCGGCCGGGTCGAGGTGCGACCGAACGCCACCAACGCGGTCCCGGCCCAGGTGCACGCCTGGTTGGACGCGCGGGCCGCCGACCCGCGGACTCTGGCCGAGCTGGTCGAGGCGATCACCGCCGACGCGACGGCGCGGGCCGCCTCGGACGGCACCACGGTCACCGTGACGCCCGAGTCGGACAGTCCACTGGTGGCGTTCGACCCGGCGTTGGCCGAGCAGATCCGTACGGCGATCGGGTCGGGGCTGCGGGTCGATGTGCCGGTGCTGCCGACCGCCGCCGGGCACGACGCCGGAATCCTCGCCGGGCACGTACCCACCGCGATGATCTTCGTACGGAATCCGACCGGCGTGTCGCACGCCCCCGGCGAGTACGCCACCGACGACGACTGCGCCGCCGGGGTCCGGGCTCTCGCGGCCGCGCTCGCCGAACTGGCTGCGGAATGAGCGCCGGATGAGGTGGTACGCCGAGTACGCCTGGCTGGGCGGGCCGGGCCCGGCCGCCGGGGTGCTGATCGAGGCCGAGGCCGGCCGGTTCACCGCGGTCACCGCCGGTGTCACAACGCCACCACCGGGCGTACCGAGGCTCGCCGGGGTGACGCTGCCCGGCCTGGCCAACGCCCACTCGCACGCCTTCCACCGGGCGCTGCGCGGGCGCACCCACGACGACCGGGGCTCCTTCTGGACCTGGCGGGACCGGATGTACGCGGTCGCCGGCCGGCTCGACCCGGACACCTACCTGGCGTTGGCCCGCGCGGTCTACGCCGAGCTGGCGCTGGCCGGGGTGACCTGCGTCGGCGAGTTCCACTACCTGCACCACGACCCGCAGGGCCGACCGTACGCGAACCCGAACATGATGGCCGACGCGCTGGCGCAGGCAGCTGCCGACGCCGGGGTGCGGATCACCCTGTTGGACACCTGCTACCTGACCGCCGGGGTGGACGGGGCGCCGCTGGCCGGGGTGCAGCGCCGCTTCGGCGACGCCGACGCGGCAGCCTGGGCACGGCGGGCGCAGGCGTGGGTGCCGACGGGCGACCACGTCCGGGTCGGGGCGGCAATCCACTCGGTACGGGCGGTGCCGGCCACCGAACTGCCGATCGTCGCGGACTGGGCGGCGCGCCGGGCTGCCCCGCTGCACGTACACCTGTCGGAGCAGCCGGCGGAGAACGCGGCCTGCCTGGCCCGGCACGGCCGCACCCCGACGGCGCTGCTGGCCGACGCCGGGGCGCTCGGCCCGGCCACCACGGCGGTGCACGCCACCCATCTGACCGACGCCGACGTGGCGCTGCTCGGCGACGCCGGGGCCGGGGTCTGTCTCTGCCCGACGACCGAACGGGACCTGGCCGACGGGATCGGCCCAGCCGGGCCGCTGTCGGCCGCCGGGGTCACGCTGAGCCTGGGCAGCGACAGCCACGCGGTGATCGACCTGTTCGAGGAGGCGCGGGCGGTGGAGGCGCACGAGCGGCTGCGCACCGGCCGGCGTGGGCACTTCTCCCCCGCCGAGCTGCTGGCCATGGCATCCGAGGCGGGGCATCAGGCGCTGGGCTGGGCCGATGCCGGGCGGATCGCCGTCGGGGAGCGCGCCGACCTGGTCACCGTGGCGCTGGACAGCGTCCGTACCGCCGGGGTCGACCCGGCCGGGCTGGTCTTCGCGGCGACCGACGCCGACGTCACCGACGTGGTGGTGGACGGCCGGCCGGTGGTCGCCGAGCGCCGGCACCTGCACCTCGACGTACCGGCCGAACTGGCCGCCGCGATCCGGGCGGTGACGACCGGATGACGACGGCGGCCGGCACCCTGCTGGTGACCGGCATCGGCGAGCTGGTCACCAACGATCCGACGCACGACGGCGGCCCGCTGGGGCTGCTGACCGACGCGGCGGTGCTGGTCGACGGCGACCGGATCGCCTGGGTGGGGCGCGGCGCCGACGCACCGGCCGCCGACCGGCGGCTCGACGCCGGCGGCCGGGCCGGGCTGCCGGGTTTCGTGGACAGCCATGCGCATCTGGTCTTCGCCGGGGACCGGGCGGGCGAGTTCGCCGCCCGGATGGCCGGGGTCCGCTACGACGGCGGCGGCATCCGGACCACGGTGGCGGCGACCCGCGCCGCCGGCGACGACGTGCTACGCGCCACCGTCGGGCGGCTGCGTCGCGAGGCGCTGCGCCAGGGCAGCACCACGATCGAAATCAAGAGTGGGTACGGGCTCAGCGTCACCGACGAGGCCCGGTCGTTGCGGGTGGCGGCGGAGTTCAGCATCGAGACGACGTTCCTCGGCGCCCACGTGGTGCCGGCCGAGTACACGGACCGCCCGGACGACTACGTCGACCTGGTCACCGGGCCGATGCTGGCCGCTGCCACGCCGTACGCCCGCTGGGTGGACGTGTTCTGCGAACGTGGCGCGTTCGACGGCGACCAGGCCCGCGCGGTGCTCGCCGCCGGAGCGGCGGCCGGCCTGGGGTTGCGGGTGCACGCCAACCAGCTCGGGCCCGGCCCGGGGGTGGCGTTGGCGGTGGAGCTGGGGGCGGCCAGCGCCGACCACTGCACCCACCTGTCCGACGCGGACGTGGCGGCGCTGGCCGGCTCGTCGACGGTGGCCACGCTGCTGCCGGGGGCCGAGTTCTCCACCCGCTCGCCGTACCCGGATGCCCGCCGGCTGCTCGACGCCGGGGTGACGGTCGCGCTGGCCAGCGACTGCAACCCGGGGTCGTCGTACACCACGTCGATGCCGTTCTGTATCGCGCTGGCGGTCCGCGAGATGGCGATGACCCCGGCGGAGGCGGTCTGGGCGGCGACCGCCGGCGGCGCGCGGGCGTTGCGCCGTGCCGACGTCGGGGTGCTGCGCCCCGGTTCCCGCGCCGACCTGCTGCTGCTCGACGCGCCGTCCTATCTGCACCTGGCCTACCGGCCGGGGGTGCCACTGATCGATCAGGTCCTGCACAACGGAGCGCCGACATGCCCACTGTGATCATCGAACCGACCGGGATGACCCCCGACCAGGTGCGGGCGGTAGCCCGCGACGGGGCGCGCGCCGAACTGAGCCCACCGGCGGTCGCGGTGATGACCCGCAGCCGCGACATCGTCGAGTCGATCGAACGCGACGGCCGCCCGGTGTATGGCGTCTCCACCGGATTCGGCGCCCTGGCCAGCAGCTTCGTCCCACCGGAGCGGCGCTCGGAGCTGCAGCACGCGTTGATCCGGTCGCACGCCGCCGGGATCGGCGACCCGATGCCCGACGAGGTGGTCCGGGCCATGCTGGTGCTACGGGTCCGGTCGCTGGCGATGGGCCGCTCCGGCGTACGCCCGTTGCTGGCGCAGGCACTGCTGGATCTGCTCAACCACCGGGTCACGCCGTGGGTGCCCCGGCACGGCTCACTCGGGGCCTCCGGTGACCTGGCACCGCTGGCGCACTGCGCCCTGGTGCTGATGGGTGAGGGCTGGGTCCGGGATCCGGGCACCGGTGAACGGATCGACGGCGGGGCGGCGCTGCGCCGGGCCGGGCTGGCCCCGGTCGAGCTGGCCGCCAAGGAAGGGCTGGCGCTGATCAACGGCACCGACGGCATGCTCGGCATGCTGCTGCTGGCCATCGACGACGCCCGACACCTGTTCACCATGGCGGATGTGACCGCCGCGTTGGCGATCGAGGCGATGCTCGGCTCGGACCGGCCGTTCCAGGCCGAGCTGCACGCCATCCGGCCACACCCCGGCCAGGGGGTGTCGGCCGGCAACATCCACCGGCTGTTGCAAGGCTCGGCGGTGATGGACTCGCACCGCGACGACCTGATGCACGCCGTGCAGGACGCCTACTCGATGCGCTGCGCGCCGCAGGTCGCCGGCGCTGCCCGGGACACACTGACGTTCGCCGCGACGGTGGCCGGCCGGGAGCTGGGGTCGGTGGTGGACAACCCGGTGGTGCTGACCGACGGCCGGGTCGAGTCGACCGGCAACTTCCACGGCGCACCGCTGGGCTTCGCCGCCGACTTCCTCGCCATCGCCGCCGCCGAGGTCGGGGCGATCAGCGAACGCCGGGTGGACCGGCTGCTGGACGTCAACCGGTCCCGGGACCTGCCGGCATTCCTGTCCCCGGACGCCGGGGTCAACTCGGGACTGATGATCGCCCAGTACACCGCCGCCGGGATCGTCGCCGAGAACCGGCGGCTGGCCTCGCCGGCCTCGGTGGACTCGGTGCCCACCTCCGGCATGCAGGAGGACCACGTGTCGATGGGCTGGGCGGCCGCCGTCAAGCTGCGTACGGTGTTGGACAACCTGACCAGCCTGCTCGCCGTGGAGCTGCTCGCCGCCGTACGCGGCCTGCAGCTGCGCGCCCCGCTGCGGCCGTCACCGGCCGGGCAGGCCGCGGTCGAGATCGTCGGCAAGCTCGCCGGCGAGCCAGGGCCAGATGTCTTCCTGGCCCCGGTGCTGGAAGCCGTCCGAGAGGTGGTCGCCGGCCGGGAACTACGCACCGCGATCGAATCCGAGATCGGCCCCCTGCACTGACCAAGACGTCAGGGTCACCGCTGACGCCGGTCGCGCGCAGTCGATCGGTGTCGAATGCGATCACTCGCGGTCGAGCCGGCTGGTCTTCACACCGTCGATGAAGGCCGACCAGGTTGCCGGGCCGAACCCCAGCACCGGGCCGGACACGTCCTTGCTGTCCCGCAGCGCCACCCGCCTTGAGTCACACTCTGGGTCCAGGCATGGCCGCCGAGACCGGGCTACTCACGAATAGACGTCCTTGCGGTGTCCGACGGCGTGGATGGTCAACTCGTCGCTGTCGAGGCGGTAGAGGATCCGGTAGTCACCGACGCGCAACCGACGCCCGGACCCATCGCGCATCTCGGTCGAGCTCTGCGGCGCAGGATCGGAGACCAGACCGAGGATCGCTCCCAGGACGGCCAGGAAGACGTTGCGTGGCTGCTTGTGCAGCCAGACCAGCACGTCCCGGTCGATCTGGACCTTCACGCCGCCGCACCGCCGGCCCGGTCAACCAGCAGCGCCTCCACCTCGCGCGGATCGACCCCGAGCGACTCCAGGGCAGCCGACAGCGGCACGAACTGGCCCTCGGCACGGGAACGGGCGATCACCGCGGCATCCCGGCGGTCTCGGAACGCCTCGATCTCTTCCCACTCGTCGATGCCAACCAGGACGGCGACAGGCCGCTCGTACTTGGTGATGATGACCGGCTCACCGGTGCGCTCGACCGAGTCCAGCACCCGACCCGCGCCATCACGGAACTCCCGCAGCGTGATCCTCGTCATGCACCGCACTGTACCACGCGGTACCGCGTCTCCATGGCCCCCGGGAGCGGCCAGCCCGACAACCCCGGCCGGAGGCGTTGGGCGACGATCAGCCTTCCGGGCGCGCCTGGGTCAGTCCGAGTCCTACCTGCCGGCACGCACGCTGTGGGTGAAGGCCGCCCACGCGCTTGGCGCGAAGACGAGCGCCGGGCCGTGTTGGTCTTTGGAGTCGCGGACGCCGACGGCGCCGGGCTGGTTGTCGGCGACCTCGACGCAGTCGCCGCTGTTGCCGTTGCTGCGGGTGCTCTTGCGCCAGACCGCTCGGTCGCGGTCGAACGTGTCCGTCCGGCTCATCTCATCTCCTCCATGGCGGCTTCGATCAGCTTGATCGACTCGTCGGGGGTCGCCGCCAGAGCGAGCAACTGCTCGTAGGCCAGCGTATATCGCCTGACCTCGGCCGGCTCGTCGACGTAGAGGCTACGAGTTCTGATGTCGACACAGACGACATCGGGGTCTTCGGCCTCAGCGAAGCGCAGGATGATGAAGCCGCCGTCCATCGACATGTAGGCACCGGTATGGAACGGAATCACCTGAATGGTGACGTTCGCCTGCTTGCTGGACGACACGAGGTGGGGTGAGCTGCTCGCGCATGACGTCGCTGCCGCCGACCCCTCGCCGGACGGCCGCTTCATCCAGGATCGCCCACAGCTGCGGCGCGTCACGGCCCTTGACAATCGTCTGGCGCAACAACCGGGCTTCGACACGGCGGTTGATCTGCTCGTCGGTCTCGCCGGGTTGCGCCGCGCGGAAGATCGCCCGCGCCAGAGAACCGCCATAAGGATTAGCGGCGGCTGACTCTAATCCGACTTGTGGGAGGCAGCGAGAGCGGTATCTCGTCCGTCACCCAGGCGAATTCAAGCGAGGAAAGTCGTCCCCCTGAAAGCCAGAGGAGCAGCTCGCCAACGTAGTTCTCATCTGCATCGTAGACTTGGGCATCGACCGGACATGGACCCTCCGCTACGTGCGCAGTAGGCAGATCAGCCGGTATATCGAGGTCAATGCTCGGCGACCCGATCGGCTGCCATTGAGCTGACACCTTTGCTGACTCAAGCTGCGCCCTGAGCTCCGCCACGCCGGGAACGCCGTCGATCAGAATCGCCCGGATGACCTGGTATTCGAGGGCAGTCAGGGGACGAGGGAAATCCTCACCCCGACCGACCTCTAGACGGATGCTCATCACGACGCTCCAGGGAACTTCGATGGAATGAACGCGGTTCCTATTCGAGGCACACCATTGACCATTGCACCTCGGATTGTCACCGTCTCACCATAAATCTCACGCTGAACCTCGAAAGGCCCCCTCGCAGGAAGTCCGCAGGTGCAGCGCAGGCTATCGGTGATTGCACGCATCGCTTCGGACCTGCCTCCTGCAGCAGTAACAAGGTCTCCGAATCCATGCTTTGCGGGGTCAATCACGTGCTCCAATTTTTGTGGCGTGTTAGCAAGGCCGAATGCCTCATCTAAGGTTGACTGACTCAGCGGAGTGCAGCCATTGGTGTTGTGTACGAGCACCGGCGTGTCGCCAGCCATCACATAGTACGTGTGGACGCGACCGGCGACTACGCTACGTCACGCCTGGCTTTACCTGCGACTTCGGGAGGGCTTGCCGCC
Organism: Micromonospora sp. LOL_023; assembly: GCF_048060115.1. Lineage (NCBI taxonomy): Bacteria > Bacillati > Actinomycetota > Actinomycetes > Micromonosporales > Micromonosporaceae > Micromonospora > Micromonospora sp. LOL_023. Next base: position 2,551 of record NZ_JBHMIM010000065.1, on the reverse strand, counting down.
CCGAAGAACCACGATCATCGATCATGACAGCAACGGTGACAGCAACCCCCACGCACAACCCCAGCCACAGGCGGACCGCCGGCACAAACGGACCGGCGGAGCACGCCCAAGGATCCGGAGGAGACCAGCAGCGGCCGGCGCCGTGAGGGTACGAGGCCGCCCCTCCGGCCTCAAGGGCGCTACCGCATCGCCACAGCGACCGCCCTACGGGGCGTCCCTTGACCCCGGAGACCACTACGGCCCCGCAGACGCCGACACCACGCGGGCAGACGCCTACGGCGCCCACCCCAGCCACGACGCCGACCGCCGCCAGGACAGCACGAAGACCAACGAACGCCCGAGAAGTTCACTTCATCCTGTTTCGCGGAACTACGAGCAGAAGAGTCTGGCCAAGAAAAGCTATACGTAATCAAGAACGACCCGGCCAAGGCCGGGCCGCGCGCACGCGCTACACCTTCGGCCCGCGCGCACGCACCCGACGGACAACAGAAGCGAGAAACCGCTACGACACGGCAACAGGCCGTGACGATCCCCACTCGGGGCAAGCACCGCAGCGGGTTCCGGGGATCGACGCCACGACGCTACGCGCCGAGGCACCAGGCAAGCCGCCTCCTTGCACCGAATCGGACACACCCGCGACCAAGCCCAACGTCAACCAGTCGCCCACGACCACCCAGATGCCCACGATGTAGACATCGATACATTCACGGTCGTACTGACTATCTGACATCAGCCTTGACATCAACCGGGACGCACGACCGCGCACGCCGATGCACAAAACAGCTGAAAAAGAACGCACAGTAGTAGCGCGAGTTCAGACGACTCGACCAGCAGGGGGCGCAACGGATTCACCCGCTGCACCCCACGCCAGATCGGTTAACTACTCCGGCAGGAAATCAGACACCCAATGCCAACGCTCGTCGCGGTCGCGCAACCGAGAGAGTCCCACTCGAACGCATTCGGCAAACGTTGCCTCCTCCGCTCGGACGAATCCACCATCACCAAGGGCCGGCCCCGAGATGACGAGCGTCCAAGGCTCTCCTTGTTCCGCGTAACGCTCATGGTCAATCTTAATGATGGCGGTGACACCCGCCCGCGCCAAACGCTCCATGAGGTCTTCGATCATGGCTGCACCCACTCTCCTAGTATCCCCGAAGAGCTGCGGAGATGTCCTCCACGCTGCTGAGTTGCCCCTTGCCCACGCGGTCGATGACACTACGAAGGCCAGCCGAAGTCGGACCACTCACAACGTTGTTGCGCTGCATTAGTTGCTCGACAACTGCCTGGGCGGTTCGCTTATTTCCGTTGTTGTACATATGACCCCCGGCGATATCGCGAATGACAACAGCCGACTTGTCCCAGAAGCTGTTATACCTGCTGGCGTTGATCATCGTGTTGTCAAACGACCCGTTCAACAGGAACTCGCCTCCAAAGCTCCTGTTGATGTCGTCTACCTCACCCGCGCTAATCCCATTCTTGAATCCGGATATGGGGCAGCCGCCCGTGTTGTGCACGAGGACCGGGGTGTTGCCGGCGAGCACATAGTACGTGTGGATGTCGGCGACGGTGAGGTTGTAGGCGGTGTCGTGTCGGGTGGTGGTCCAGTCTACGCCGGTTACGGGGGGTGTTTCGCCGGTGGCGGCGAGGAGTCGGTCGCCGGGGTCGAGTGCGTCGGCTCGCTGCCATTGTTGGTCGGTGTGGTTCCAGAAAGGGTGGTCTTCGGTGGTGGTGAGGTTGCCGCTGGCTACTGTGAGGTTGACGAGGTGGTCGTCGTGGATCCAGAGGTGGGTGACTTCGCGGGGGCCTTCTTCGCCGGTTTCGGGGTCGGTGGCCATGACCGTGTCGCCGACGGTGATGTCTTCGATCGGTTTGGTGGCGCCGTCGGCCATCAGGACTTCGGTGTCGCCGCTGAAGCTACACGCCTTGCCCAATTTCCTCAGCCAGGCGGTGCGGAGAAATAGAGCTGCTTTCGCGGAGTACTTTGCAACTGGTCCGCCAGGAATAAACATCGCTGCGAACAGCAGACATCCTTGCCATTGGCCGTCGCCACATCGCGTGAAGTCGGCTACACCGCTGATCTCATTGAGCCATTCGCGGTGAGCATCTACACCCCCGGTCTGAGAGCTACACCATCCGTTCCAACTCCCGCAGGCTTCGGCTTCGGGCTTAGCTTCTCCGCCGCACGTGCCATACTTTCCGCAGGCGTAGCCCTTTGATGCGGAGCCGCCCCCGCCTGCTTTTGGTGTTGAACCGCCGGGGCTACCGGCGCTTCGGGGGGTGCCTTTGACTGGGATTACCAGCGGTGTTCCAGTTGTGGTTTTTCGGCTGCCGGGGAGGGTCTTTTTGCCTTCTCCGTATGCACCGCCGTTGCCTTCGAGGAAGGCGAGTCCGGTGGGGTCGGTGTAGGTGGTGGGGTTGTTGTTGGCGTAGGCATAGGCGTTGAGGGTTTGTGGGTTGTCGGGGTTGACGAGGGGGTCTACGGAGATGAACCGGCCTTGGGTGGGGTCGTAGTGGCGGGCGCCGATGTGGGTGAGGCCGGTGGGGTCCTGGG
>NZ_JBHMIM010000064.1:0-32536 GCF_048060115.1 Micromonospora sp. LOL_023 | reverse complement strand
GTCGGCGGGCGACCTACCCACCATTTTCACGCCTGCGCGGCGTCCTCCCCAAGGGGACCGGGTGACTTGCACGAGACCTGACACGGTCCAGAGGTGTGCAGGCATGTCCTCGGCGAGCCGGACCACCACCCGAACGGCTCGCCGAGCCCACGCTGCCGATCTTTTTGGAGACCTTCAGAGGCCAGGTAACGGGCAGGCATCCGTGAACCACGGCGGGCCGTTCGAGATTCATTAGGTAACGGGGCGCGCTGTGGGCACCGGACAGGCCCCCCGCGAAGGCCCAACAGCCCGCACCTCGTGAGGCTATGTGACACCGAAGGTCAGCGGCATTCACAAGCATTGCTTGAAATGCCGCTGGCCTGCGGTTTCGGGTGGAGCCGAGGGGACTCGAACCCCTGACCCCCACACTGCCAGTGTGGTGCGCTACCAGCTGCGCCACGGCCCCCGGTCGGCCCGGATCGCCCCGGGCACCCGCGCAATGTTACACATGCCCGCGCGTCGGGGCATCAGGCGGGGTCAGTTCATCGTGACTTCCGACGGGAAGTGCGCCACCGCCGACATCATCCCGCCCTGGCGGCGCAGCACCATCGGCCACAGATCCTCCGGGCGGGTCATGAACGGGTCGTCCGGCAGGCCGTCCAGCACGAACCACGAGCCGGCGTTGATCTCCTCTTCCAGCTGCCCGGCGGACCAGCCCGAGTAGCCGGCGAAGACCCGGATGCCGGAGACGGACTCGGCCAGCGGACCAGGGTCGGTGGACAGGTCCACCGTCCCGAGCGGCCCGGCGATCCGGTGGAAGCCCTTGACCCGGCCGGTCTGGGTGCGGGTGCGGGCCAGACAGATCGCCGACTCCGGCTGCACCGGACCGCCTTCGAACAGCACCGACGGATCCCGGGCCAGACCGGCCCAGCCGCCGAGCACCTCGGCGACCGGCACCTCGGTGGCCCGGTTCAGCACCACGCCGAGCGCGCCGCCGGCCTCGTGGGCGACGAGCAGGACCACCGTACGGTCGAAGTTGGGATCCTTGAGGGTGGGAGTCGCGACCAGCAGTTGGCCGGTCATCGACGCCATCGACCGTCCCCCGATCCGCTGACTCTCACCGTGCACCTCGACCTCCCGTACGCACGCGCAGCGTGCCGCCACGTCCCTCCGTACGCACGAGTGGCGGGCCACCGCGACCGTCCGTCCGGGCAGCGGGTGTGCGGCTGTGCCGCGCCGTTCGGCAAGCCCGCGTGTCCGGGGGGTCGGTGGCCACCACAGGTGCAGTGAATGCCATGCCTGGCACCATAGCTTGCTCGGTAGCGCCCGGTTAAGGTCTAACGGCGCGGGCGTGGCATCGGTGTTTCCGGTCACCCTGCCCGATCTTGGGAGGAGCCGGATGCAGGCGCAGGCGGAGCTGGCGGTCATCGGCGGTTCGGGGCTGTACGCGTTGCTGGACGACGCGACGGAGCACCGGGTCGACACTCCGTACGGCGAGCCGTCGGATGCGATCACGATCGCCGACGTCGGCGGTCGCCGGGTGGCGTTCCTGCCCCGGCACGGGCGGGACCACCGGCACCCGCCGCATCTGATCCCGTACCGGGCGAACCTGTGGGCGCTGCGGTCGATCGGGGTACGGCAGGTGCTGGCACCGTGTGCGGTCGGTGGGCTACGGCCGGAGCTGGGTCCGGGCACGTTCGTGGTGCCGGACCAGCTGATCGACCGCACCAGTGGCCGGGCGCAGACCTACTACGACCGTGGCGCGGTGCATGTCAGCTTCGCCGATCCGTACTGTCCCACCGGCCGTTCGGTGCTGTTGCGGGTCGGCACCGAGCAGGGTCTGGCCCCGCACGACGGCGGCGCGGTCGTCGTGGTCGAAGGGCCACGGTTCTCCACCCGTGCGGAGTCGCGCTGGTTCACCGCGATCGGCGGTGCCGTGGTGAACATGACCGGCCACCCGGAGGCGGTCCTGGCCCGCGAGCTGGCGCTCTGCTACACCTCGATCGCGTTGGTGACCGATCTGGATGCCGGGGTTGCCAGCGGGCACGCGGTCACCCAGGAAGAGGTGTTCCGGGTGTTCGGTGCGAACACCGCCCGGCTGCGTGACCTGCTGCTCACCGCGTTGACTCAGTGGCCGGTGGATCGAGGCTGCCCCTGCCCGCAGTCACTCGACGGGATCCCGCTGCCGTTCCAACTGCCATGACTGGGCCAGCACGACGGTGGCCGCGGTGATCCCGGCGACGTCGAGGCACCGCTGAATCCGGTTGGCGGTAGTGGCGTCACCAGCCAGGATCACTGCTTCTCCGCTGGCCAGCTGCCAGGGGCCGGTCGGCGGCCGCTGGCCGGGCAGGCCCCGGCTCGGCAGCTCAGACAGGGTCGCGGTGTCGTCGCCCAGATCCTGACCCGGGCCGTACGGCTGAGGCATGACTCAGCCGACCGGGACGAGGCGCAGCGGCTGGCCGGTGACCGCGTCGAGCACCGTGCGGTCGCCGATCGGCTCGTCCAGGGTCACGGTGACCGGGTGGAGCAGCAGTTGGTCGGTGCAGGCCTCACCGGTGCGGACCACGCTGCCGGAGACGACGACGGCATCGGCGTACTCCTGGACGAACGGGGTGATGTCGCTGTCGCAGGCACCGACTCCGAGGCGGTAACCGAGGTCGACGTCGTCTGCGCTGATGAGGTCCTGCACGACGACGAAGTCGGTGAGATCCGTCGCCTGGCCGACGTCCGGGCTGGGTGTCGCAATGTTGACTGAATCGGCGACGGCCACCCGGGCGACCGGAGTGTCGAGCTCGCTGGTCTCGAACAGCCAGGCGGGCACCTGCGCGGTGCCACGGCTGGTCAGCAGGTCGACGGAGCCGAGGGTGACCGCAGTGACGGTCAGCACCTGGCAGCCGGCGAGCTGGCCGGAGCCGACGCTGTCGTCCGGCCCGTCGCTGGCCGCACCGGTCGGGCTGGTGGCGGTCGGATCGGGGCCGGGCCGGGCCGGTGTGGACTGGTCGGGCGGGCACTGCGGCGGGTCGCCCTGGCGGATCGTGGCGTACGCGTCGGCCGCGCTGATCAGTGGCACGGCGAGGGTCCCGTCCGGGAAACTGACGGTGCCGTCGGCGGGTGCCCCGGTCGGCAGCTCCAGCTGGGTCTCGTACCAGCCGGCGCGGAAGGCCTGCTCGGTGTCCGGGGTGAAGCCCGGGTCGCCCGGCAGCACCGTGGGACTCTGCAGCGGGGCGTAGCCGGCCAGCCACGCCGGCCGGCCGGCGGCCGACCGCCAGGCGTCGGCGACCTCGTCGGCACGTTGCTGGAAGGCCGCCCAGCGATCGGCTGAACCGCCGGGTCCGCCGGGAGCGGAGCCGTCGGTCCGCGCGCAGGCGGCGATCAGGATTAGCGGTACGCCCAGCAGGGCGGTGAAACGGCGCATGTCGGGTCAGACGCACCAAGCAGGTCGGTGGTTCCCGGGCCGGTTGATTCAGTGGCTACAGATAGTGAAGCCGGCCCTCCGCCTGGTGGCGAAGGGCCGGCCGTCGTCCGTGGAGGTGCCGGGAATCGAACCCGGGTCCTTCGGCGTCTTGCCAGGGCTTCTCCGAGCGCAGCTCGCTGTGCCTCTACTCGACCCCATCGATCACACGAGCGAGTCGATGTGACGGGCCCAGTCGCGTTTGATCTCGCCGCACGAACCCCGCGACCGGGTTCGCTTGGCCAGCCCTCTTACTGATGCCGGTTATTGGGCCGAAGGCACTCCCAGACCGACAGACTCAGCTACTCGCCTCAGGCGGCGAGAGCGAAGTCAGCGCGCTTAGTGTTGGCGCTTATTGGTTTCCGACGACCGATTCTCGAGACGACGTCGGCTTCCTCGGCTCGCTTCCCCTGCCGCAACGTACGAAGTCGAAACCAGTCACCCCCTGGTGTGGCCACGGCCGGTGTGGCTGCGGTCCTGTCTATACTAACGCCTCGGCGCACCGTCTTCATCCCGGTTCCGCGGCGGCCCCGTCAGTTCCCGTCGCGGGCGACCGGTCAGAAGCCGACGCAGTGCCGCCCGTTGACCGTGCAACCGGTCGGGTTGACCTGCGATGGGCGGTTCTTCTCGGCCTGGAACCCGAAACTGATGGTGCCCTGCGGGCTGATCGGGCCACCGGAGAAGGTGAGGCTGGATCCGGTCACCGACGGCGTGGCGCTCCAGAAACCGGTGACGGTGGTCACTACGTTGTCGGGGAACGTGAGCCGTACATCGAATGTCCGGACACGCCCGGAAAACATGGGAAACGTCGACGTTTGCCGCGAAACCATGGTCCAGGTGCTGCTCGACACGTACCGGGCGGTGATCCCCGCCGACGGCGGTGCGGGCGGGGTGGGCGGCGTGGGCGGACTATCCGGGGTACGGGCCGGCGGGCCCGTCCACCGCGGGACCGTCACCCGTCGACATCTCAGTCCATCCCCTTGCCACGGCGGCCCACGACCCGCTGGATCTCGCGGTCGGCGTCCCGCTTGGCGAGGTCCTGTCGCTTGTCGTAGGACTTCTTGCCCCGGGCCAGGGCCAACTCCACCTTGGCCCAGCCGTCGGCGAAGTACACCGACAGCGGCACCAGGGTCAGGCCGCCCTCGCGCAGTTTGCCGAGCAGCCGGTCGATCTCGGTGCGATGCAGCAGCAACTTGCGGGTCCGCCGGGGTTCGTGGTTGGTCCAGGTGCCCTGGAGGTACTCGGGAATGTGCATTCCGTACAGGTAGATCTCGCCCTGGCGCTCCTGCGCGAAGGCGTCCACGAGCGATGCCCGCCCGGACCGCAACGACTTGACCTCGGTGCCGGTGAGCGCCATGCCGGCCTCGTACACGTCGGTGATGGTGTAGTCGTGCCGGGCCTTGCGATTCGAGGCGACGACCTTGCGCCCCTTCTCCCGCGGCATTCCCTGACCCCTCCCACCCCTGTCGGGTGCGACCGTCGTACGTGGCCACCCCGAGTTGCCGGACCCGCCCGGCGACCGCGCAATCCTACCGCGAACGGATGCGCCCGCCGGCACCGCTTTTCGGTGCCGGCGGGCGCGGTGACACCGCTGCCGAGGGCCTCAGACCCGCAGGTAGAAGCGCAGTGTGACCCACGCGGTGACCGCGCTGACCAGGGCACCGACGCCGGCCATCAGCGGGAACATCAGCAGTACGCTGCTCCACTCGATCGGGGTCAGCAACTCGGTGAGGTCGCGCAGCGATCCGTCGAGCAGCAGCATCTTGCCCAGTACGAGCGCGCCGAAGCCGAGGATCGAGCCGAACAGCCCGGCGACGACCGCCTCCAGCACGAACGGTGCCTGGATGAACCAGTTGGAGGCACCGACCAGCTTCATGACCGCGACCTCGCGTCGCTTGCTGTACGCGGCGACCTGGATGGTGTTGCCGACCAGCATCAACGCCGCGACCGCCATGATCGAGGCGGCGATCAGCGCCATGCTCTGCACCGAGCTCAGGATGCTGAAGATCTTGTCGAGCAGTCTGCGCTGGTCGACGATCTCGTCGATGCCCTCGGTGCCGCTGTACTTGTCGAAGATCGCCTGGTACTCCTCCGGATCCACCAGCTTGATCCGGAACGACTCCGGCAGCTGGTCCGGCTTGACCACGTTGACCAGGTCCGGGGCGTCCTGGTAGAGGGTCTGGAAGCGGTTGTAGGCCTCCTCCCGCGACTCGTAGGTCACCGTGGTGATCAGCGGGTCGGAGTCCAACGAGCTCTGCAGGCCGGTGCGCTGCTCCTCCGAGACGTCGGAGGCGAGGAAGATCGAGACCTCGATCTGGTCGTAGTAGAAGTCCTTCATCGAGTTGACCTGCAGGTACATCAGGCCACTCGCTCCCAGCATGGTGAGCGACACCGCCATCGTGATGATCATGGCGATGGTCATGGTCACGTTGCGCCACAGTCCGACCATCACCTCGGACAGGACGTATTTCGCGCGCATCGGGTTCCTCTTCCGGATCTGCCGCAGAATGGTCGTTACTGGTCACCACATGCTGGCCTGCTGGGTCACCACGTACATGCCGCCGACGGGGTCGGCGACCAGGCGCCGTCAGCCGTAGACGCCGCGCGCCTGGTCTCGGACGATCCGGCCGGCCTCGATCTCGATGACCCGGCGTCGCATCTGGTTCACGATGTTGGAGTCGTGGGTGACCATGACGACGGTCGTACCAGTGCGGTTGATCCGGTCCAGCAGTCGCATGATCTCGATCGAGGTGTCCGGGTCCAGGTTTCCGGTCGGCTCGTCGGCGAGCAGGATCAGCGGTCGGTTCACGAACGCCCGGGCGACCGCGACCCGCTGCTGCTCACCGCCGGAGAGCTCATGTGGGTAGCGGTGCTCCTTGCCGCCGAGACCGACCAGCTCCAGCACCTCGGGAACGACCCGCCGGGCGACCGCCTTCGTCTTGCCGATCACCTCGAGGGCGAAGGCGACGTTCTCGTACGCGGTGCGGTTGGGTAGCAGCCGGAAGTCCTGGAAGACACAGCCGATGGAGCGCCGAAAGTTGGGGATCTTCCAAGAGCGCATGGTCGTGACGTCCTTGCTGTTCACGACGATTTTGCCCTTGTTCGGGCTCACCTCGTGCAGCAACAGTTTGATGATCGTGGACTTGCCGGAACCGGACGGACCGATGAAGAAGACGAACTCGCCCTTCTCGATCGCGACCGACACGTTGTCCAGCGAGGGCCGGGACGCCTTCGGGTACGTCTTCGTCACTTGCTCGAGCGCAATCACGGGTGGTGAGTCTACGCGGTGTAACCGCTACGCCAAGTCCGGCCTGATGGCCAATGTCTCCTATGTCGGTTATGCGCGAGGTTTCGTACCAGCCGTTCGCCAGGTAGACCAAGAAATCAACCGTCCGGACCGGCGGGACACCACCCGAAATGATGGCCCCAGTCACACGCTGTACAAAAACTGTGAACACGAAGAGTGATCGCTCCAGCACTATCGGCGCGATCGGGGTGCTCAGTGGGCGTCTTCGGCAAGCTCCTGCTCCTTGCGCCAACGGATACCGGCCTCGATGAAGGCATCGAGGTCGCCGTCGAACACCGAGGTCGGGTTGCCCGTCTCCTGCTCGGTACGCAGATCCTTGACCATCTGGTACGGGTGCAGCACGTACGAGCGCATCTGGTCGCCCCAGGAGCCGGCGGCGTCCGTCTTCAGCCCGGCCATCTTCGCCTGCTCCTCCTGCCGTTTGCGCTCCAGCAGCCGGGCCTGCAGCACGCGCAGCGCGGCGGCCTTGTTCTGCAGCTGGGACTTCTCGTTCTGGCAGGTGACGACGATGCCGGTCGGGACGTGGGTGAGCCGGACCGCCGAGTCGGTCGTGTTGACGCTCTGCCCACCCGGGCCCGACGAGCGGTAGACGTCCACCCGGATCTCGTTCTCCGGGATGTCGATGTGGTCTGTCTGTTCCACCACCGGCAGCACCTCGACGCCAGCGAAGCTGGTCTGCCGCCGCCCCTGGTTGTCGAACGGACTGATCCGCACCAAACGGTGCGTTCCGGACTCGACGCTGAGGGTCCCGTACGCGTACGGCGCCTTGACCGTGAAGGTGGCCGACTTGAGACCGGCCTCCTCCGCGTACGACGTCTCGTACACCTCCGTCGGGTAGCCGTGCCGCTCCGCCCAACGCAGGTACATCCTCAGCAGCATCTCGGCGAAGTCGGCGGCGTCGACACCGCCGGCCCCCGCCCGGATCGCCACCAACGCCTCCCGGGAGTCGTACTCCCCGGAGAGCAGCGTGCGGACCTCCAGTTCCTCTATCGCCTTGTGTAGTCCGGCCAGCTCGACGCCGACTTCGGCGACCGTCGCGGCGTCGGCCTCCGCCTGTGCCATCTCCAGCATCAGGCCCGCGTCGTCCAACCGGGTACGCAGCGACTCCAGCTTGCCGATCTCCGCGTTGGCGTACGACAGCCGGGAGGTGACCTCCTGTGCCCGCGCCTGGTCGTTCCAGAGGTCGGGGGCGGAGGCGGCCTCCTCCAGCTCGGCCCGGTCGCGGCGCAGTCGAGCAATGTCGATGACCGCCTCGATCCGGCGAAGCGTGGCGTCAAGATCTTTAAGCTGGTCGGCATAGTCGGCACTGGTCACAACCGACAAGAGTACGTCGTGACCACCGTCGACCGCTGCCGGCGGGTCGACCCGCCACCCTGGCGGGTCTGCCCCACCGCCGCTGGCGGGGTCGGTCAGCTCACCGGAGCGGTCTTCAGCCAGGAGAGCGCCGCCTTGTGGTAGGAGACGGCGAACTCGAGCGCGGCGGCCCCGAAGGTGTCACCGTTCTTCTTCGCCTCGCGTGCCTGCTCACGGGCCGCGGCCAGCGCCTCGGTGTGGTGCTCGCTCGCGTCCGCGTAGACCGTCTTCAGTTGCTCCGCCGTGTGGTGCGCGCCGAATGCGACCCGGAGCGCGATCGGATTACGTACCGAATCGCGACCCGGCGCGTCGGCCAGCCACTTGAGAAACGCCCGCTTGCCGGCCGCGGTGATCGCGTACGGCTGGCTGGACCGGGGCCCGGGTTTGCCGAGCCGGACCAGACCCTGCTCAGCCAGCACCGGCAATTCCCGGTACACCTGGCTACGGGTCATGGACCAGTAGGCACCGAGCTGACGCTCGGCCGCGGCCATGAGTTGCCCACCTGTCATGGGTCCTTCGTGGAGCAGGCCAAGGAGGGCTGCTGCCGTTGGATTGATACGAACATCCGCCATGCCCTCTACGCTGCCACTTTGTCGCCTCTACGTCCAGGATTTGGCGCGATCCGCGACCAAACGTGTTCTAATGTGCACTGTCTGTGGACGACGGTCCGGTAGGGAAGATCAATATTTACCATCAGGGAGTAAAACGGACAAAGGATATCGTACACGCCGCTACCCACTGGCGTTGTGCGGCTATTGATGAAGTTTGAAGCATGAAGTCTGCTTCTTCTGACTAGTTCGGAGTGTCCGATCCGGCCGGCTCGAGCACCGGCCACTGTGGCACCGGATCGCCGATCCCAATGCCCAGCTCAGCACCCGGATCACCCGGAAAGGTGGGCCAGGCTCCCGAATCGGACGACGCCGGTGACCCGACGGACGCGCCGGACCCAGCCGATCCGCTCGAACCTACCTGGCCGCTCGAACCTACCTGACCTGCGGAGCCTACCGGTTCCCGCGCACCCGGGCCGGGCCCCGCCGCCGCGCCGGGCCCCGCCGCCGCGCCGGGCCCCGCCGCCGCGTCAGGTCGTGTCGCCGCGTCCGGCGACTCCGGACTCGCGCCCGGCTGCGCCTGTGCGGCCCGGCCCGGCGGCAGCCCCGAATCGCCCGTCGCGGTGACCGCCGGCACCAGGTCCGCCCCCGGTCGCCCGCTCACCGAGGGTTGCTGACCGGCGGCCACTGTGAGCCCGATCACCATGGCCAGCAACATGACCCCGCCGCCAGCCGCACCACCGACCCGCAGCAGCCGCCGCTGCTGTGGCACGGGCACCCCGGGATACCCCTGCGGCCCAGCCGGCAGTGGAGCCCGCCCGCCCGCCGCGGCCGGCACCGCAGCCGCCGTTCCACCGGCCGTCGACCCTGGTCCCCCGACCCCTGCGTCGCCGGTCACGGTGGACTGCGCCCCGCCGCGCGGCCACCAGGTGACCGCGTCAGCGGGTAGCACCGGCAACGCGGGCCGGCCGTCGAGTGTCGGTTCCAGACCGCGCAGCCGCGCCGCGAGCAGACCGGCGGCCGGCCGCCCGGCCGCCTCCGCCGCCAGGCACTGCTCGATCACCGGCCAGACCGCCGGTGGCAGCCCTGGCGGCGGTACGGGCGCGCACCGACGGTGCCGGGCGAGCACCTCGTCGGCGGGGCCACCCCGGTATGGGCTACGTCCACACAGCAACTCGAACAGCACGATTCCGAGGGCGTACACGTCTGCGGCGGCGCTCGCCGGCTCGCCGGCGACGATCTCCGGGGCGACGTACTCCGGTGTCCCCTGCGTCGATCCGTCCGCCGGGGCGACCGCGCCGATCCGCGCCCCGCCGATCCGCGCCCCGCCGATCCGCGCCGCGCCGAAGTCGATCAGCCGGACCCGGCCGCCGTCCGCCGGCACCAGCAGGTTCGCCGGCTTCACATCACCGTGCACGATGTCCCGTTCGTGCAGGTACGCCAACGCGGTGGCGAGCTGAGCGGCGATGTCGACGGCGACGGCTGGCGGCAGTGGTCCGTCCCTGCGTACCCGGCGACGCAGGTCGTCGCCGTCGATCAGGTCCAGCACCAACGCCGGCCGGTCCCCGTCGACGACCCGGTCGCGCAGTCCGATCACATTGGGATGCTCCAGCCGGGACAACAGCCTGGCCTCGGTGAGCAGACCCTCCACCAGATCCGGTTGCCCGGCCGACTCCGGCCGGAGCAACTTCACCGCCACCGGTACGTCCTCGCGCAGGTCGTGCGCACGGTGCACCGTCCCGATCGCCCCGCTGGCTATCCAGGCGCCCAGCCGGTACCGCCCGCCCAACGGCTGCCACGTCGCATCCTGCCCATGCACACCACAGACGGTAGGCGGCGCCGCGCCGCGCCGCCGTCAGTCAGCCGACGCTTGGCACGAACCCGGGAGCGACCGACGTCACCCCGCCGGCTCCCAACACCGGGATCGGCGCCCCTCAGCCCGGGGTCGGCGCCTCCGTCGGCGTCGGGTCGGGGTCGGCGCCTCCGTCGGCGTCGGGTCGGGCCGGCAAGGTCCGGCCGAAGCAGATCAGCGCGGTGAACGCACCGACGAACAACACGACCAGCGCCGAGTTGATCCGCCCGGCGTTCGCCATGGTCTGGAACGTGTCGTCGCTCGCGCTGAACGAACGGGCCAGGCCGAGCAGCTGGGCACCGCCGACGCGGGTGATCACCTCAGCGATCAGCAGCAGGGCACCCGGGCCCGCGCCCGCGACCAGGTAGGCGGGCCACGGCGGCACCTGGCCGGCCCGGCGGTGGGCGCGGTACAGGTAGCCGAACGCGACCAGCCCGGCGACGACCCCGGCCAGCAGGGCGGTCGCCCAGATCAGGCGGGACTGCGCGGCGAGCACCGACGCGGGGGTGTCGCCGGCTCCGAGCAGCTCCAGCAACGGCCCCTTAACCAGCTCACGTCCGCTGGTCAGCACGGCTACGCCCAGCGCGGCAGCGGCCGCAGCCGCCGTCAGCAGACCGGCCCGGCGGTGCAGGCCGGCCAGGGTGCCGCCGACCGTGGCACCGGCGAACAACGCCCAGCCGAGAATCGTGACCGCCGACCCGCCGCGTCCGTCGCCGAGCACCATTGCCGCGGCGGCGCCGGCTCCGACGGCAGCTCCGCTGCCCGCCGCGGCGACGAACCTGAGCACCGGTGCCGGCCCGAGCCGGCGGTCCGCCAGCCGCCGCACGGCCTGGGCCACTCCGGCCCCGGCGACCAGCGCCGCGAAGATCACCGCAGGCAACCCGTACGCGGTCTCGGTCACGGTGAGCACACCGTCCGTCGCGACACCCAGGATGACCAGCACGGACAGGATCAGCAGGCCGAGCCAACCGAGCGTCGACGCGGCGAGCACGAGCGTCGCGACGACCGAGCCAGCCGGACGAGGCCCGTCCGGCGCGGAGCTCTCGGGCCCGGACACGGCCGGCCCCGGGTCGTCCGGGTCCGGGCCGCCGGGCACCAGGTCCTCAACTGCCGGTGGTACGACGGCAGCCGGTGCGGGCTGGCTGGTCATCGCTGTTCGCGCTCCTGCTCTCGACGGGCTGTCCCCAGTGCCGACCAGGGTACGCGGATCGGCGTACCGGCCCACCGGCCGTGCGACGATGAGGCCGGATCCCGCCGTCGTGGCCGCCCCACCGGGTGCCCCGGCGGGTCTTCCCCGACGTAGTCGAGATCACGCCAGGAGCCTGAGATGGACGCCGTTTCCGCCACCCCCGACCCCCGCAACGAGCCGATCCGCGACCACGCCCCCGGCAGCGCCGAACGGGCCAGTCTGAGCCGGCGGCTCGGTGAGCTCGCCGGGACCCGGATCGAACTGACGATGACCATCGGCGGCCGGCAACGGATGGCCGCCGGCGCGCCGATCGACGTGGTCATGCCGCACCGGCACCGGCATGTGCTCGGTGTCACCGGCAACGCCGAGCCGGCCGACGCCGAGGCGGCGGTCGCGGCGGCCAAGCAGGCCGCGCCGGGCTGGCGCGCCCTGCCGTACGCCGAACGGGCCGCGGTGTTCCTGCGCGCCGCCGACCTGCTCGCCGGCCCGTGGCGGGACACGCTGAACGCGGCCACCATGCTGGGTCAGTCGAAGACCGCCTACCAGGCGGAGATCGACTCGGCCTGCGAGTTGATCGACTTCCTACGGTTCAACGTGCACTTCGGCCAGCAGGTGCTGGCCGAGCAGCCGGTGTCGGCTCCGGGGGTGTGGAACCGGTTCGACCACCGCCCGTTGGAAGGGTTCGTCTACGCGATCACCCCGTTCAACTTCACAGCGATCGCCGGGAACCTGCCGACCGCGCCGGCGCTGATGGGCAACACGGTGGTCTGGAAGCCGTCGCCGACCCAGCAGTTCGCCGCGCACTTCACGATGCGGCTGTTCGAGGCCGCCGGGCTGCCGCCCGGCGTGATCAACATGGTCACCGGAGACGGGCTGGCCGTGTCCGAGGTGGCGCTGGCCGACCGGGACCTGGCCGGTATCCACTTCACCGGCTCCACCCGGGTGTTCCAACAGCTTTGGCGTACCGTCGGGAACAACATCGACCGGTATCGCTGCTACCCGAGGCTGGTCGGGGAGACCGGCGGCAAGGACTTCGTGGTGGCACACCCGAGCGCCGACCCGGACGCGCTGCACACCGCGCTGGTTCGCGGGGCGTACGAGTACCAGGGGCAGAAGTGTTCGGCGGCGTCGCGCGCGTACCTGCCGAAGTCGCTCTGGACCGCCGGGCTGCGGGACCGGCTGGTCGCCACCGTCGAGTCGCTGACCTACGGCGACGTGGCCGACTTCACCAACTTCGGCGGGGCGGTGATCGACGAGCGGGCGTTCGCCCGGCACGCCGCCGTGCTGGACAAGGTCCGCGACGATCCGTCCTGCCAGGTGCTGGCCGGTGGCACCGTCGACGACAGCACCGGCTGGTTCGTCCGACCCACCTTGCTGACCTGCACCGACCCCGGACACGAGGTCTTCACCACCGAGTACTTCGGTCCGATCCTGGCGGTGTCGGTCTACGACGACGAACAGTTCTGGGCGGTCGTGGAGCAGGCCGAGGCGATCGCGCCGTACGCGTTGACCGGGGCGGTCTTCGCCACCGACCGCCGGGTGATCGAGCGGGCGGGCAAGGTCCTGCGGTACGCGGCCGGCAACTTCTACGTCAACGACAAACCGACCGGGGCGGTGGTCGGGCAGCAGCCGTTCGGCGGTGCCCGGGCCAGTGGCACCAACGACAAGGCCGGGTCCCGACACAATCTGCTGCGCTGGACGTCGCCGCGCACCATCAAGGAGACGTTCGTGCCGCCGGTGGACCACCGGTACCCGCACATGGGCTGACCCGGCGCCGGCCCGGCCCGGCCGGGTTCAGCAGAGCAGGTCGAGCTCGGACACGTCGTACCACTCGAGTTCGTGGTCCTCGGCTCCGTCCACGACGAACTGGGCGTCCGGGTCCCCGGCGGTGGCCTGGGTCACCGCCGTGACGGCCGCCGTCACGTCGTCGACCGCCTCGGCGCTGTCGACGTGGACGGCGGCGACCGAGGCGAACGCGATCGGTCCGACCAACGCGACGGCACTCGACCCCAACTCCACCACGGACCGCTTGAGCGCATCCGCCGGCAGGTCGACCGAGACGACGACCCGCCGGCGGGGTGCCGTGGGATCGTGGTGCAGCAGGCGCAGCGCGTCCTGCGCGGCGCGGGTGAAGGCGACGTACTCCAGCTCCTCCTCGTCGCCTTCGACGTACCACTCGCGCAGCGCGGGCGTGACGGTGTGCGCGGTGTCGGCGGCGAGTTGACCGGTCTCGCGCAGCGTGGCGAGCGCCGGCAGGGTGGCCGGCACATAGACCCGGAGCTGATTGTCGGGCACGCTACTCCCCCAACTGATGTCGTCGCTGATGCAATGTACGCCGTCAGCGGGTCCGAGCGGGCCGCGATGGCACACTGAACCGACCGACGTAGACGAGCCGGGAGTCACCGTGGAGCCGAGGTTCCTGCAGTTGTCCGACGTCGCCGCGGAGCTCAACGTATCCGACTCGCAGGTCTACCACATGGTCCGCAGTGGCGAGTTGCCCGCGATCAAAGTCGGCGGGCGTGGTCAGTGGCGGGTGGAGCGCGCCCAGTTGGAGGAGTACATCCAACGCAAGTACACCGAGACCGCCGAGTGGGTGCAGAGCAACCCGCTGATCGAGCGCGATCCGGAGTAGGCGGCCCGGCGCCGTCCAGCCCCGGCCCGGGCCGGGTGACCCGACCAGTTGTCCGATCGCCGTCACCGCGAGACATTGACGGACAGTGTCATGCTGACTTCAAATTGATCTGCCGAAGGCAAACGAAGGCAAACGCAAGATCAACAGGAGTTCGGATGACTGTCCCGACCCGGATCAGGCGACCCCCCATCCGGCTACGGCCCGTGCCGCCGCTGGACCCACCCTTCACCGACGCGCCAGCCGACTTCGGCGTCCATCCCGGCGTACAGCTGGCACTTGATCTGTCCGGGCCACCCTCGGCCGAGCCGGCGCGGCCGCCCGCCGACCGACCTGACACCGGGCCCGGCCGGCCGGCGGTCCTGCCGCCGGACGCACTGGCCGGCGCGTCGCCCGACGCCCGCCAGGCCGCACACCGCTTCCTGGCGGCGAGCGTCGAGATCATCAACGGGTTCCGCCCGGTGTCGCACGGCCGCCGGCTCACCACCCCGAAGCAGGCATCGGCGATCTGTGTGCAGCTGACCGCCGCGGTCGAACGGGTCCGGACGGCGGACCGGCCGACCGGGGTCGGGCGGGGGCGGGGTCCACAACCGTCGCGGCCGGGGCCGGCTGCGACGGCACGGCCGAGGCCGCCGATGCGGGGTGACCGCCGAAAGGAGTTGCTCCGGGTCCGCCAACTGCGGATCTGCGAGCCGATGGCCGGGGTGGTGGAGACCGCAGCGGTGCTCGGCACCAGCAGCCGCAGCTGGGCGCTGGCGTTTCGTCTCGAACGTCAGGCCGGCGTCTGGCTGGGCACCGCCGTGCAGCTCATCTGACGCCAGCCACCCCGACACGCCTGACGATCTTGCACTTGTCGACGGACAATAAGGACAAATGTTCGCGATAAGCGCAAGATCGTCGGCAACGGAGGGGTTCGGCTGGTCAGGCGCCGGGAGCGCCGTGGCAGCGCTTGTACTTCTTGCCCGAGCCACAGGGGCAGGGGGCGTTGCGCGACGGCCCGTTACTGCTGACCGCCTGACCGGCCGCTGCGGCCCGGCGGGCGCTCGCCACCGGCACCGGCGGGCCGGCCGCCGGACGGGCTTGCGTGGACCGGCTCGGCTGCTGCTGACCGCCGACCCCCAACGCTGGCGCCTGCTGCACCTGCACCCCACCCTCGGCACCGGCAGCGCCGTCGATGGTCGGCGAGACGTACTGCAGGCCCTGCGGGCGGGGCGCCGCTCCGATGCCCTTGGCCCTGATCTGCACCTCACCGTCCGGCACCGGCACCCGGGTGCCGGACTGGTCGCCGTTGGCCGCGGCCGTCGCCGGCTGCTGCACCTGCACCTCGACGTTGAACAGGAAGCCGACCGTCTCCTCCTTGATGCCGTCCATCATGGTGGCGAACATCGCGTACCCCTCGCGCTGGTACTCCACCAGCGGGTCGCGCTGGGCGTACGCCCGCAGGCTGATGCCCTCCTTGAGGTAGTCCATCTCGTACAGGTGCTCACGCCACTTACGGTCGATCACCTGCAGCAGGACCATCCGCTCCAGCTGCCGCAGCGCGTCCGCGCCCAACTCCTCCTCGCGGCCCTGGTACGCGGTGTTCGCGTCCTCCAGCATCCGGATCCGCAGGAACTCGGCGTCCACGCCGCTGCGCTCGCCGCCGGCCTCCTCGATCAGCTCCTCGACGGTGATGCCGACCGGGTAGAGCTGCTTGAGGCTCGACCAGAGCTGGTCGAAGTCCCAGTCCTCGGCGTACCCGTCCGCGGTCGCGCCGTCGATGTACGCGCCGATCACGTCCTCGATCATCTTGCTGATCTGGCCGTGCAGGTCCTCGCCGTTGAGCACCCGCAGCCGCTCGGCGTAGACGACCTGGCGCTGCTTGTTGAGCACCTCGTCGTACTTGAGGACGTTCTTGCGGGTCTCGGCGTTCTGGCCCTCGATCTGCGCCTGGGCGTTCTTGATCTGCCGGGTCACCATCTTGGACTCGATCGGCACGTCCTCGGGGATGTTGAAGCGCTCCATCACCGCTTCGACCGCACCGGCCCGGAACCGCCGCATCAGCTCGTCCTGCAGCGACAGGTAGAACCGGGACTCACCCGGGTCGCCCTGCCGGCCGGACCGGCCGCGCAGCTGGTTGTCGATCCGGCGGGACTCGTGCCGCTCGGTGCCGAGCACGTAGAGCCCACCGACCGAGGTGACCTCCTCGGCCTCGGCCGCACAGGCCAGCTTGACCTGCGGCATGATTTCTTCGAGCGCCTTCGCGTACTCGTCCGGGCTCTCGGCCGGATCGAGCCCACGCTGGCGCAGCTGCGCCGCCGCCTGGTAGTCCGGGTTGCCGCCGAGGAGGATGTCGGTGCCCCGGCCGGCCATGTTCGTCGCCACGGTGACCGCGCCCTTGCGCCCGGCCTGGGCGATGATCTCGGCTTCCTTGGCGTGGAACTTCGCGTTGAGCACCGCGTGCGCGATGCCCCGGCGGCGCAGCAGCTGGGACAGGATCTCGGAATTCTCCACCGAGACCGTGCCGACCAGCACCGGCTGACCCACGGCGTGCCGCTCCGCGATGTCCTCGACGACCGCGTTGAACTTGGCCTTCTCCGTCTTGTAGATGACGTCGGCCCGGTCGAGGCGCTGCATGTCCCGGTGGGTCGGGATGGTCACCACGCCGACGTTGTAGACCTTGTTGAACTCGCCCGCCTCGGTCTGCGCGGTACCGGTCATCCCGGACAGCTTCTCGTAGAGCCGGAAGTAGTTCTGCAGGGTGATCGTGGCGAGCGTCTGGTTCTCCTGCTTGACCTCGACGCCCTCCTTGGCCTCGATCGCCTGGTGCATGCCCTCGTTGTAGCGACGACCATGCAGGATGCGTCCGGTGAACTCGTCGACGATCAGGACCTCACCGTCGTTGACGATGTAGTCCTTGTCCCGCTTGTAGAGCTCCTTCGCCTTGATCGCGTTGTTCAGGTAACCGACCAGCGGGGTGTTCACCGACTCGTACAGGTTGTCGATGCCGAGCCGGTCCTCGACCTTGGACACGCCGCGTTCGGTGACGGCGACGGTCCGCTTGGCGTAGTCGATCTCGTAGTCGCCCTCGCCGTCCTTGCCGGCCTGCATCCGCGACACCACGCCGGCGAACTCGCCGTACCAGCGGGCCGAGTGCTCGGCCGGGCCGGAGATGATCAGCGGGGTCCGGGCCTCGTCGATCAGGATCGAGTCGACCTCGTCGACGATGGCGAAGTTGTGCCCACGCTGCACCAGGTCGTCCTTTGACCAGGCCATGTTGTCACGCAGGTAGTCGAAGCCGAACTCATTGTTGGTGCCGTAGGTGATGTCTGCCTGGTAGGCGGCCCGGTGGTCGGCCGACGGCCGGTTGGGCAGGATCACCCCGACGGTGAGCCCGAGGAACTCGTGCACCTGACCCATCCAGGCCGCGTCCCGCTCGGCCAGGTAGTCGTTGACGGTGACGATGTGCACGCCCTTGCCGGACAGCGCGTTGAGGTACGCCGGCAGCACCGAGGTCAGCGTCTTGCCCTCACCGGTCTTCATCTCGGCGATGTTTCCGAAGTGCAGCGCCGCCGCGCCCATGATCTGCACGTCGTAGTGACGCTGGCCGAGCACCCGGGACGCCGCCTCGCGGGCGGTGGCGAATGCTTCCGGCAGCAGATCGTCGAGGGTCTCGCCGTCGGCGTACCGCTGGCGGTAGTGGTCGGTCAGCTCGCGCAGCTCCGCGTCGGTGAGGTCGACGTAGTCGTCCTCGATCGAATTGACGGCTGCGGCGACCGCCTTGAGCCGGCGGACCATCCGGCCCTCGCCAGCGCGAAGGATCTTCTCAAGAATCGACACAGATCAACGCTCCCCTAGACGGTGTGCGTCACTATCGTAGGCGCATCAATCGGCGTGACGGCAGTCGCAGCCGGCTTCAGATCCGGGAAGTCGCGGCAAAGCGGACATTGTTGGCGCGCCGGCCCAGCATAACCGTTATGCCCTGCGCGAAAGCTGCGTCAGGATGGGCCGGTGGAACCCGTCGAGATCACCGAAGGCGGCATCCGACTACGGCTGCTCCTGCCCGACGACGCCCCGGCCGTCGCCGAAGCCTGCAACGATCCGCTGACCCAACGCTTCGTACCCGGCATGCCACAGCCGTACACGGTCGCCGACGCGCTGCACTGGATCACCGAAGGATCCACCGCCGCGTGGGACGCCGGCGGCGCAGCCTGGGCGATCGCCGACCCGGACAACGACGAACTGCTCGGTTGCGTCGGGCTGAGCCGCGCGGTCCCCGAGCGGCGCCAGATCGAGATCGGCTACTGGATGGTGCCCCGGGCCCGTGGCCGGGGGGCGGCGACCGCAGCCACCGTCGCGGCCACCGGCCACGCGCTGCGCAACGGCTTCGACCGCGTCGAACTGCTCACCGACGGGGCCAACATCGCCAGCCAGCGGGTCGCCGTCGCCGCCGGCTTCACCCATGAGGGGGTACGCCGAGGAGCCGCACTGGGTTCCGCCACCGCTGGCGGCCCTGGACCGGCCGACGGTGCGGCGCCCCGCGACGACCTCGTGGTCTGGGCCCGGCTGGCCGGTGACCCCGCCGGCCCGACCCCGCGTGCCCTGCCCGACCTGCCCGGCGGCGCGCTCACCGACGGCGTGGTCCTGCTACGCCCGCTCGGCCCCGACGACGCCGAATTCGCGTACCGCCTGCAGTCGCTGCCCGACGTGGTGGCGACCAGCGTCCCGCCGGTGACCCCGACCCGCGGCGGCATCG
The DNA here is from genome assembly GCF_048060115.1 of Micromonospora sp. LOL_023. NCBI lineage: Bacteria > Bacillati > Actinomycetota > Actinomycetes > Micromonosporales > Micromonosporaceae > Micromonospora > Micromonospora sp. LOL_023. The sequence goes on along the minus strand of NZ_JBHMIM010000064.1, from coordinate 13,493 downwards.
AGACCCAGTGCGCCCTGGCACCCGGGAAGTGGCTCCTCGGCCGCCGGGCCGACCTGGTCATCTGCGACGCGGCGACCGGGACACCCACCGGCCGGCTCGGGCTCTACCACCAGGAGCCGGAGATCGGCCAGGCGATGATCGGCTACTCGATGCTGCCGCAGTGGCGGGGCCGTGGCTACACCGTCCGGGCGGTCCGGCTGCTGGCCCGCTGGGCGTTCGACAACACCACCATCGCCCGGCTGATCGCCGGCACGCTGCCCGGGAACACCAGCTCGCAGCGGGTGCTGGAACGCGCGGGATTCACGCGGGAAGGCCTGCTGCGGGGCCGGCTACCCGGACCGGACGGTACCCGGATCGACGACGTCCAGTACGCCCTGCTGCCGGCCGGCCCCGCCGACGACGGGTCAGGTCAGGCGGCGATCGGCTCGGCCAACGCGATCAGGCCGTAGTCGTAGCCTTTTCGCCGGTAGACGACGCTCGGGCGGCCTGATTCCTTGTCGTGGAACAGGTAGAAGTCATGTCCGATCAGTTCCATCTGGAACAGCGCGTCGTCGACGGTCATCGGGTCGCCCGGGTGTTCCTTCTCCCGGACGAGATGCCAGGGCTGGTCGTCGTACTCGTCGTCGTAGTCGTGCGAATCGTGGTGTGCGTCCGCAGCGGCGTCGCGGTCGAGCACCGCGACCGAAGCCGCGGTCGATTCGGTCGGCTGGGCGGGCGGCAGCGGGGTGAACCCGACGAGACCGGCGGTGGGCAGCCCGGCGGTCGCCTCGGCGACCGACACCGGCGCGTGCCGGCCCCGGTGCACCCGGCGGCGATCGGCGGCCCGGCGCAGCCGGGTGTCCAACTTGCTGATGGCGGCGTCCAGGGCGCTGTAGAAGTCCTTCGCGCACGCTTCCGCGCGGATGATCGGGCCCCGTGAGACACAGGTGAGTTCCACCCGCTGGCAGTGGTCCGACTGCCGGGGGTTGCGCTCGTGGAACAACTCGACGTCGACGCGGATCAGCTTGTGGTCGTACCGTTCGACCTTGGCCAACTTCTCAGCAACATGGGCCCGGTAGTGCTCGGGAACCTCGACGTTGCGGCCTTTCACCACGATGTCCACGCGTGACCTCCTGAAGCAAGCTAACGACCGATTGGCATGCCGATGAATTCAGGACCGGTCGACATACCCACGAGTGGTCGGCATCGACCGGTCGGGTACGGTTCGCACCTCCCTCCGGGACGCCTCCGGTGGCTGTTCAACCTCCGGTCATACCCCCGATAGGCCCACGCTAACGCGCCGACGGCGGCGCGTCACCAGTTCCGGCTAGACCGGTCCGCGAAGATTCCCGAATCAGGCACAAAACCTGGCAAAGGACCAGGATCGCCACTCACGCACCGTCACGGCGCCGTGTCGCCGCGAGCACGACCGCAGTGTGGACGGCGAGCCCTTCCGCAGCGAGCAGCCGCTCGACGGCGGCCAATGTGGCACCGGTGGTGACGATGTCGTCGACGACGATGACCTTGGGTAGGGAATCACGTCGACCCGCGGCGTCAACTTCGACCCGGCGCCGGGCGACGTCGAACCCGACCCGCCGCCGGGCGACGTCGAACCCGACCCGCCGCCGGGCGACGTCGAACCCGACCCGCCGGGGTGCGAACCCCGCCTCGGCCGACGCCATCCGGCCAGCGCTGTCCAGCCCGGCCGAATCCGGCCGAGGCAGCGCACGCAGCGGCCGGGCCGTCGCGGCCCGCCATCCATCGGCGCGTAACGCGGTCACCGCGTGCCGGGTCAGCCGCCGCAGATGATCGCCGTGCCGCTCCCGGACCGCCGCCGCGGTGGACGGCACCGGCACCAGCAGCACCGGCTGTCGCGGATCGACCGCGGCGGCCACCGTCGCGGCCAGCAACCGACCCAACGGCCGGGCGAGCCCGTGCCGTCCCCGCTCCTTGTACGCCAGCAGCAACTCCCGCAGCACCCCGGCGTACGCGCCGAGCGCCACACAGTCCGGCAGCCCGGCCGGGGCGGGGTCCGGCCGTACCGCCCGGGGTCGCAGCTGCCGCACCTCGTCGACGCACCCGACGCACACGCCGAACCGCAGCCGGCCGTCAGTTCGCCGACAACCCGCGCACTCGGTCGGCAGCACGAGATCGGCCAGTGCCGCCCACAGGTCGACCAGCATCGCGGGCGGGTCAGTAGAGGAAGAACGGCGCGGTCGCGACGGCGGCCGGGTCGTCCGCTGTCGCAGCCGGATCGACCCCTTCCACCTCCTCCAGCCGAATCTGCTCGCTGGGCTCGAACAGGTCGTACGGGATGCCGTTGGCGACGTACATCCGGGCCCCGACCGCGCCGCCGCTGACCGGGTTGGCCGGGTAGCCGGCGAGATGGGTCACGCTCGCGTTGCCGAGGTCGCGCAACGAGGGGGTCTCGATCGCCCCGTCCACCGTCATGTCGTGGATGGCGACCCGGCCGTCCGGGTTCGTGCCGGCGACCACCAGCAGGGTCTCGGCCACCCAGTCGACCTGGGTGATCTCGGTCAACGAGGTGGGGACCCGCCGGGGCGGCAGCACTTCGACCCGCTCGCCCCGGCCGAGGGCGGCGACGTACAACCGATCATCGATGACCAGTGCGATCCGGTGCCCGTCCGGTGCCACACCGACCGACCGCACCACTCCGGTGACGCCGGGCAGCGTCAACGGCTCCACCGTGCCACTGCCCACCCGGAAGGAGTACAGGCGGCCGTCGGCCACCACCAGCCCGAAGTCGCCCGGCGCCTTCAGCCAGCCCGGTCGACCGATGTCGTCGAACGACTCGGTGCTGGTGTGGAAGCTGGTCCCAGCCCCGGTCGATCCCCCGACCACCAGCCGCTGGCCGTCCTCGCCCTGGACCGCCAACGCCGCATACGTACTGCCACCGGCCCGGGTGAAACCGGCGGTTACCACATCCTGGTTGACCTCGTCGGTGAGCACCGGGATCGCCTCACCGGACCGGGCCGAGCTGCTCAGCCGGTGCACCCGGCCCTGGTAGACGGTGAACCGTTCAGGTGTCTCCTGCAGAGTCTGGGCACCGTTCATCGCGAGCAGCTCCGCGCCCCGGTAGATCTGCGGGCTCTGGCCCTGGATGGTCAGCTCCAGGTCGTTGTCGAACTCCGGCCACAACGACCACATCAGCTGCGCCGCCAAGCGGTCGAGCTGACGCTGGTCGGCCAGGGCCGCAGCGTCCGAGATCAACGTGACCTTGAGCCGGTCACCGGTGTCCGGCACGTTGCCGCCGGACCGGGTGCCGCTGGGCAGCGCCTGCACCGTCGACGCGATCCAACTCGACGGGCCGCTGATCAGTGCCTCCAGCAGGACGGTGCGCTGGCGTTCCACCGGCACCGCGCCCGGCAGGTACCGCAGGTCGGGCACCAGCGCCTGTTGGCTGGTGTCCCAGAAGTAGATGGTGCGCTGCGTATAGAAGGCGTTCAGGGCGTCCTCGCTGAGCAGCAGCGCCGGTGGCGGGTTGAGAATGAACTTGCCCTGCTCGCCGGTGACCGAACCGACCTGGAAGGTGTACTCGGTGAATTCCGGTTCCTGGGCGGGCATCGGCTCCAACGCGCCGTTCGGACGCAGCTGCCCGATCTGCTGTACGTTGAGCGCCACCTCCTCCACACCGGCCTCCGCCCGGGTGATCTGCGGACGCTCCCGTAGCCGCACCACGGTCAGCACCACCTCGGGATTGGGATCCCGGACATCCGCCCGGTCGGTCGGCGCGACGAACTCGCGGACCTGCTCCACCGCACGCTCCGCCTCCACTGCGGCGGCCTGCAGGAAGTCGGAGACGAACGCCTCGGTGTTGTTGCGTTCGTCGAGCCGCGACGCCGGGGTCTGCAGCCCGCTGCCGCCGCTGGGCAGACCCGGCGCTGGTCCCTGCCCGTCGACCCGGACCTCGGTGTACTCCGGGATGCCGCAGCCGGCGAGCAGCACGGCGGCGAGCGCGGGGGCGGCGAGCAGCCGACGGATCCAGCGGTTCACGACGTCGCCCCAGCCGGCGCGACGTCCTCGGCCGGCGTGCCGTCGGTGCCCGATCGCGCGGCCGGAACCCGGTCGTCGCACGCCCCGTCACCCGGAACCCGGTCGTTGGGGACCAGCCGCAGCGGCGACGAGTTCAGCCGGTCGCCGGCCCGGGCCGGCAGAGTGAGCCGGAACTGGGCGCCCTCCCCCGGGGCACCCCACGCCTCCAGCCAGCCACCGTGCAGCCGAGCATCCTCCACGCTGATCGACAGACCGAGGCCGGTCCCGCCGGTCTGGCGTGCCCGGGACGGATCCGCCCGCCAGAAGCGGTTGAACACCAACTTCTCCTCCCCGGCGCGCAGACCCACCCCGTGGTCGCGCACGGTCACCGCGATCGCCGAGTCGTCCGTCCCGAGCGTCACCACCACCGGCTGCCCTTCGCCGTGCTCCACCGCGTTGCCGAGCAGGTTTCGCAGCACCCGTTCGACCCGGCGCGGGTCCACCTCGGCGATCACCGGGGTGTCGGGCAGCCGCAGATCGATGCGTACCCCCAGCCGATCGGCCAGCCCGTCGAGTCGGTCGGCCACCCGCCGAACCACCGGCACCAGGTCGGTCGGCTCGGCGTCGAGCACCGCGAAGCCGGCATCGAAGCGGCTGATCTCCAGCAGGTCGGTGAGCAGGCTCTCGAACCGGTCCAGCTCGGCCTGCAGCAGCTCTGCGCTGCGGGCGACGGCGGGGTCGAACCCGTCGCGCTCCGTGAAGATCAGGTCGGCCGCCATCCGTACGGTGGTCAGCGGCGTACGCAGCTCGTGTGACACGTCGGAGGTGAACCGACGCTGCAGCCGCGACATCTCCTCCAGCCGGGTGATCTGGCGTTGCAGGTTGGACGCCATCTGGTTGAACGAGGCGGCCAGCATGGCGAGGTCGTCCTCGCCGTCGACGACCATCCGCTGATCGAGCAGACCGGCGGAGAGCCGCTGCGCGGTGCGCGCCGCCACCCGTACCGGGGTCACCACCAGGCGGGTGACCAGCGCCGCGAGCAGGCCCAGCAGCATCAACAGGGCCAGCCCGGTGATGAGCACGGTGGCCCGGATCTGGTTCGCGGCCTGGTCCTGGGTGGTCAGCGGGACGAGGTAGTAGAGCTCCACCTGGCCGAACCGGGTGGGCACCGGTGAGCCGTAGACCAGGTACTTCAGCCGTCCTTCGCCCAAGTCGCCGCTGCGGATCTGCTGTGCCTGAGCGCCGGAACCCACCTGCTCCGCGAGCTCCGGCGTGATCATGCCGGTGACGTCGACCGTCAACGGCGAGGTCGCCGTCTGCAGCAGCGGATAGCTGCTCGCGGTCATCACCACCACGACACCGCCGATCTGATCCGGATCGCCGCCGGCCAGGGTGCTCACCGTCTGCTCGATCGTGAATCGGACCTGCGGATCGAAGTGCTGCGGGTGCACGCTCATCTGCTCGGCGGCGTAGTCGCGGCCGTGCTCCAGCCGCCGCTGGACGTCCTCCCTGGCCCGGTCCAGCAGAATGTTCGTGCTCTGCGAGGCGACCATGTAGGCGAAGCCGCCGACCAGCAGCCCGGACGCGACCAGCGTGATGGTGACCACCCGCAGCTGCAGTGACCGACGCCACATCCGGTTGACTGCCAGGGCCACCGGCCTGCACCGGGCCAGCAGCATGTCCCGCGCCGGGCGCAGGGCACCACTGACGCGGGTCAACAAGAGGGACGCGGTGACGCGGAGTTGGCCAGTCACAGTGCGTCCCAGGCTAGCCGGTGCCTGCCTTGTAGCCCACGCCCCGAACGGTGAGGATGATTTCGGGTCGCTCGGGATCCGGCTCGATCTTGGCGCGCAGGCGCTGCACGTGCACGTTCACCAGCCGGGTGTCGGCCGCGTGCCGGTAGCCCCATACCTGCTCCAGCAGCACCTCACGGGTGAACACCTGGCGGGGCTTGCGGGCCAGCGCGACCAGCAGGTCGAACTCCAGCGGGGTCAGCTTGACCTCCTCGCCGTCGCGGCTGACGGTGTGCGCCGGCACGTCGATGGTGATCTGGTTGCCGGGCGGACCGATGGTGAGCAGCTCGGGTGCCACGTCCTCGCCGCGCCGCAGCCGGGCCCGCATCCTGGCCACCAGTTCCTTGGGTTTGAACGGCTTGACCACGTAGTCGTCGGCACCGGACTCCAGGCCGAGAACGACATCGACGGTGTCGCTCTTCGCGGTCAACATCACGATCGGAATGCCGGACTCCGAGCGGATCGCCCGGCACACGTCGATCCCGCTCATCCCCGGCAGCATCAGGTCCAGCAGAACGATGTCGGGTCGGTTCTCCCGGAAAGCGGCAAGCGCCCGCTCACCGTCTGCGACGAACGACGGCAGGAAGCCCTCGCTGCGCAGCACGATACCCATCATCTCCGCCAGGGCGGGATCGTCGTCGACAACCAGCACTCGGGCTCTCATGTGACCAATATTCCATCCCGCTTCGCCCCGTGGGGGACCGCCACCGCCGGTAGATCACCCCAGGTCAGGCGAGTCCGTAACATTTCGGACGACACTGCGCCCTGCCGTGGTGCGGGCCGCGCTGCGTGCCACGATGGGACGCTGGCGCCCTGTACGTACCGTCGACCCTATCGTCATCAGGAGTCCCGTGGATCACGCCGGCCCGCCCGACGTGCTGCCGCTGCGCCCGCTCACCACAGGCGAGTCGCTCGACGCCGCGGTCGAGCTGCTGCGCGCCCATGCCCCGGTCCTGTTGACCGTCGGCGCCCTCCTCGCTCTCGCCGAACAGCTGCTGCTGCTGCCGCTGCGGGACGCCGCCGGCGCGGTGCCGCCCGCGTACCTGCCCACCTGGAACCGGCTGGGCCTCTACTGGCTGCTGCTGGCCGCCGGGGCAGCGATCGAGGTGACCGTCATCGCGCTGCTGGGCGGGCTCACCTCGAGAGCCGTCGGCGCGGCCGTTCTCGGCGAGCGGCTCTCCCCGTGGCGACTGCTCGACCCCCGCGGCGGCAGGTTCGTCGCCGTCGCGGTGGTCGCCGGTGCGGCCGGGAGCATCATGTTCACCGCCGCGTTGGCCGGGCCGGTGTGGTTCGTCGCGTACGCGATGCTCGGGCTCGCCGTACCGGCGCTGGTCCTGGACCGGGTGCCGATCTGGCACACGTTGGCCCGTTCTTCGACACTCGCCGTCCGGGCCGGACTACGCGCCGGCCTGATCCGCGTCCTCGGCTACCTGATCTTCTTCTCGATCCGGGCGGCGCTGGGACTGGGCGCGCTGAACCTGACCGAGTCCGGCGCACCCTGGTTGGGCGTCGTGGCCGTCGCCGGCTGGACCATCCTCAACGCGGTGGTCTACCCGACACTCGCCTGCCTCGACGCCGTACTGCACATCGAGACCAGGATGCGCACCGAAGGGCTCGACCTACGTTTGCGGCGGGCCCGAAGCCACGCCCAGCGGGGCGGCCAGCACCTGGTGGCCGGCACGTGAGCGGAGAACTGAGCCGGTGGTGGACCGAAGCCGTCGCCGTCGCCGGCGACAGGCTGCCGCTGCCGCTGGCCGCGCTGGCACTGCTCGGTGCCGCCGCGCTGGTGGCCGCCGGCTGGTACGCGTGGCCGAGCTGGTTGCCGCGCCGCCGGAACTGGCTCGCCGTCGGGCACCGCTCGCCGCAGCTGCTGCGCTGGGCACGGTCCCAGGCGGCACGGCTGACCGGGGCCGCCCGCAGCTGGCTGCGCAAGCTATGGTCCCGGCGCTGGCCGCGCCGCCGCGACGGCCGGGCCGCGCCGCGCCGGTGGGCAGCGCTACCCGACCCCCGGGACTGGCTGCCCACAGCGTGGCGTCGGCTCCTCGGCCTGCTCCGTCTGCTCCGACGCCGACGGCGCCAGGACCCCGCTGAGGCGACCGGGCCGAGACCGGCACACGACGACGTGCCGTTCGGCCCACCGGCCGGCCTCGCGGACCGGCTCGCCGCCCAGGGCCGGTACGCCGAGGCCATCCGGGAACGGCTGCGCACCATGATCCGTGAGGCCACTGAGCGGGGCGTGGTCACCGACCGGCGTGGCTGGACGCTCACCGAGTTCACCAACGCCACCGCCCGGGTGGCACCCGCGACCCGGGGAGTCCTGGCCGAGGCCGGCAGCATCTTCAGCGAACTCTGGTACGGCAGCCGCCCCGCCCTGCCCCGCCACGACGACCGGATGCGTGAACTCGCCGGTCAGCTACGCACTGCCCTGGATCAGGCCCGGCCAGCCACCGATCGGCCAGCCGCCGATCGGCCAGCCGCCGATCCGCCCGGCCTGCTGGCCGCCCCGCGGGCCGTCCCGATGTCCGACGCCCGCCCGGCCGGGCTGGAGGACACCCGATGGTGAGGCGGGTCCGCCGCCGGTGGCGCCCGCTACGGATCATCGTCCCGTTCGTGGCCGCGGCGGCGCTGATCGCCGGGACCCTCGTCGCGTACCAGCTCGAGCACCCGGACCCGACGCGGCCCGGCTTCCTGTCCCCCACCAACACCGCGTCCGACGGCGCGAGTCGGCTCGCCGCCGCGCTACGCGGCCAGAACCTGAGCGTACGGACCGCGCGCCGCACCGCCGAGGCGCTCAGCGCGACGCTGGACGGCCCGACCACCCTGTTCATCCCCGCTCCCACCCTGGTCCACCCTGACTACCTGCAGGTACTCGCCCGGCTTCCGGTCGGGAGCCGGGTGGTCATGGTCGACCCGCCGGCCCGGCTGCTGCACGGCGACCCGGTGCCGATCGGTCGGGGCGTGCGACGGTGGGCGGCCAAGGCCAGCGGCCCCGACCTCGACGGACGCCCATGCGCTCTGCCGGAGGTGGCCCGCACCGGACCCGCCGCCACGCTGCGGCAGCGCTACGTCGCGCCGACCGGGGTGGATCCGGACCGGGTGGACCGCTGCTACGACGCCGGCCTGGCCCGACTCACCTGGGGACAGACCGAACTGGTGGTGGTCGGGGCGAGCGACCCGTTCCGCAACGGACGCTTCGCCGAGCACCGCAACGCGGACTTCGCCACTGGTCTGCTCGGCACCCGTCCGACGGTAGTGTGGCTCGACCTCGCCCACCCGGACACCCCACCGACCCCACCCGGACAAGCGACCGCGCCGTGGCTGCCGGAGCTCGAACCCGCCACGGCGGACGCGAGCCCCGAGGCCGGCCCCGGGCAGACCCCGACGCCTGGTAGGCCGACCACGGCTGATGCCGGCGACACCGGAATCCCGCTGCTGGACGCCTTCCCCGCCTGGTTCTGGGCGCTGCTCGTCCAGCTGACGCTGGCGGTGCTGGCCCTGGCGTTCTGGCGGTCCCGCCGGCTCGGGCCGCCGGTGGCCGAGCCGCTCCCGGTGCACGTCGCGGCGGCGGAGACGGTGCTCGGCCGTGGCCGGCTCTACCGCCGGGTCAAGGGACGCGAGCCGACGGCCGACGCCGTGCGGACCGCGGCGCTGGCCCGGCTGGTCCCGCTGCTCGCACTCACCCGGCGACCCTCCCCAGCCGACGTCGTCGCCGCGGTCGCCCGCCACACCGGCCGGCCGCGAGAGCCGATCGACGCGCTGTTGTACGGTCCACCCCCGACCACCGACGCCGACCTGCTGGAGCTGGGACGACGCCTGGCCGCGTTGCGCGCCGAGGTCGCCGGACCGCCGCCCGGCCCACCCGCGCCGCCCGGCCCACCCGCGCCGCCGGGCCCGGCCGCGCCCGGCGGCAGTCGCGGGCCCGGTACGCCGGCCCCCCGAGCACCATCCGACAGCGAAGGAGAGCAGCGGTGAGTCAACCCAGCACGGCCGGTCCGGCGACGAGTGGCCCGCTGGCCGACGAAGACGAGGCCAGGGAGGCACTCCGACGGTTGCGGACCGAGATCGGCAGGGCCGTGGTCGGTCAGGACGCCGTGGTCACCGGGCTCGTGATCGCCCTGCTCTGTCGGGGTCACGTACTGCTCGAAGGCGTGCCCGGCGTCGCGAAGACGCTGCTGGTACGCGCCTTCGCCGCCGCACTCGACCTGGACACCAAGCGGCTGCAGTTCACCCCGGACCTGATGCCCGGCGATGTCACCGGCTCGCTGATCTTCGACCCGCGCACCGCCGCCTTCACCTTCCGGGAGGGTCCGGTCTTCACCAATCTGCTGCTCGCCGACGAGATCAACCGGACTCCGCCGAAGACCCAGTCGGCGTTACTGGAGGTGATGGAGGAACGTCAGGTGTCGGTCGAAGGGGTGGCCCGGCCACTGCCGACGCCGTTCGTCGTGGCCGCGACCCAGAACCCGATCGAGTACGAAGGCACCTACCCGCTGCCCGAGGCACAGCTGGACCGGTTTCTCCTCAAACTCGCCGTGCCGTTGCCGAGCCGTGAGGAGGAGCTCGGCGTGCTGCGCGCACACCACCGGGGCTTCGACCCGTCCGACCTGGCCGCCGCCGGGGTACGCCCGGTCACCAACGCGGCAGACCTCGCCGCGGCGCGACGGGCAGTAGGCCAGGTGCGGGTCAGCGAAGAAGTCTTCGGCTACATCGTCGACCTGTGCCGGGCCACCCGGATGTCGCCGGCGCTGTCGCTGGGCGCTTCGCCCCGGGGCACGACGGCGCTGCTGAACACCGCCAAGGCCTGGGGGTGGTTGGCCGGCCGCGACTACGTGACTCCCGACGACGTCAAGTCGGTCACCCGGGCGACCCTGCGGCACCGGGTCCGGCTGCGGCCCGAGGCCGAACTGGAAGGGGTCACCGCGGACGGCGTACTCGACGCGGTGCTCGGCACCGTACCGACACCGCGGTGACCGCCCGGGTAGCGGCCGGGCCGTCCGCCCGGGCGGACGCCGCACCGCCGGACGGACCGGGACCCGGTGCCGCGGGGCCCGACGCCGCAGGACCGGTGGTGACCTGGCGGGTGGCCGCGCTGCTCGGTCTCGGGGCGTTCACCCTGCCCTGGTGGTCGTCGCCCTGGCTCGGTCTGCTCGTCGTGACCTCGACGGTGGCCGGCCTGGCCCTGGTCGATCTGCTGCTGGCGGCGCCGCTGGGCAGGCTGGCCCTGCGCCGCGAGGGAGATCGCACCAGCTGGCTCGGCACCTCCGCCACGGTCACCCTTTGGCTGCGCAACGATTCCCGGCGACGGCTACGGGCTCAGGTACGCGATGCGTGGACCCCGTCCGCCGGGGCCGTCGCCGCGCCGGCCGCTGACCCGCCGGGCGCTGACCCGCCGGGCGCCGAATCGGCCGATCCGCCGGCGGCTGGCTCGTCGGCACGCCCGGCCGCCGGCACCCCCCAACGCGAGGGTGGCCCGGTGTGGCAGGTACGGCTGGCGCCCGGCTCGGCGGTGGCGTTGCCGGCCCGGCTGATCCCGACCCGACGCGGCGACCGGGCCGCCGCCGACGTGACCGTACGCTCGATCGGGCCGCTGGGGCTGGCGTTCCGCCAGCGGCGTGGACGACCGGTGACCCCGCCGTGGTCGCTGCGGGTGCTCCCCCGGTTCGACTCCCGGCAGTTGCTTCCGGAGAAGGTGGCCCGGTTGCGGGTGATCGACGGCATGCGGGCCGCCCGGGGCCGTGGCCAGGGGACCGAGTTCGACAACCTGCGGGAGTACGTCGTCGGCGACGACGTCCGGTCGATCGACTGGCGGGCGAGCGCCCGCCGGGCCGACGTACTCGTGCGGACCTGGCGCCCCGAGCGGGACCGGCGGGTGGTGTGCGTGCTCGACACCGGGCGGACCTCGGCCGTCCGGATCGGCGACGCACCACGGCTGGACGTGACGATCGACGCCGCGTTGCTGCTGGCGGCGCTGGCCAGCCGCGCCGGTGACCGGGTGGACCTGCTGGCCGTCGACTCGACGGTACGGGCGGCGGTGTCCGGCGCCAGTCGACAGTTGCTGATGCCCCGACTGGTCGGGGCGCTGGCTCCGCTGCTACCGACCCTCGCCGAGACCGACTACGAGCTGGTGGTCGGCGAGGTGCTGCGCCGGGAGAGCAAGCGGGCGCTGGTGGTGCTCTGCACCGCGCTGGAGCCGGGCGCGCTCGGCGACGGGTTGCTGCCGGTGCTACCGCAGCTCGCCGCCCGACATCAGGTCGTGGTGGCGTCGGTACACGATCCGATGCTGACCGCGTTGATCGACGAGCCGCCGCGAGACGTCGGTGACGTGTACGCCGCCGCGGCCGCCTGGCGTACCGCTGGCGAACGGGACCGGGTCCGCGACGCGCTCAGCCGGTACGGGGTGCTGGTCCTCGACGCGCCACCGGCCACCTTCGCCGGTCGACTCGCCGACCTCTACCTGCACCTCAAACTCCTCGGCCGCCTCTGACCCCCGGCCATGATCGCGCCCCCCTTCCCCGACGATCTTGCAGTTATCGAGAGGATTTGTCCAAGATGTCCATCGATAAGTGCAAGATCGTCGCGATCATGGAGGGGTGACCGGGGCTGCATGCACACGGTCGGGTGGGAGGGCAGGGTTATCCACAGGTAGTCCGTCAATCCACAGGGTGGCCCGCTGCACCGGCCGACGCAATCACCTGGGCAGCAATGTGTCGCGGATGGATGACGTGGCACGATACCGCGCACTCCGGTCGACCGGATTCGGCGAGGGCGAGATCCGAGGGCTTCTCGACCGCGGCCAACTCTGGCGACCATTCAACGACACGTATCTGCCCGCGACCGTTGCGCGGCAACTCCCGTACGCCCGCCTGCGGGCTCTGTCGGCACGGCTGCCGCCGACCGCGTTGATCTGTCGGCAGAGCGCCGCGATCCTGCACGGCTTCGGCGACTTCGTCGTTGCGCCGAAGGACGACCGAGTGCACGTGATGTTGCCAGCCGGCGTCGCGCGGCCCAGGTTCCGTGGCGTGATCATCCACGAGACCGCCCTGCCGGCCGAGCCTTGCCTGGTGGACGGGGTGGCCTGTACGTCTCCCGCACGTACGGCCGTCGACCTGGCGCGGACGTCTTCCCGGATGGACGCTCTGCCGGCCCTCGACGGCGCAGTACGACTGGGTGGATGTGACATCGAAGACCTCGTACTTGAGGTAGCGATGCACTCCGGCCTGCCCGGCGTGGTGATGGTGCGTGACCTGCTGCGCCGGGTCGATGCGGGCGCGCAGTGCCGGCAGGAGAGCCAACTGCGGCTGATCGTGACCGATGGCGACCTGCCGCGCCCGCAAACGCAGATCAAGGTTCTCGACGGGCCGTTCGTCACCCGGTACGTGATCGATCTCGGCTGGGAGGAATCGCGGGTCGGCGCCGAGTACGACGGCCGGTCTCATCTCACCGCCGAGCGCGCCCGACACGATCGCGAGCGACACAACTGGCTGGCTGCCCGGGGCTGGCGGATGCGCTACTTCACGGCCGTCGACATCTACCGCCGCCCACGGGGCGTTGTCGCAGTGCTGCGCCAAGCACTTTCCAGCTAGCAGCATCCCGCCCCAGTTCCACCTCCATGATCGCGACGATCTTGCACTTATCGATCGACATCTCGGACAAATCCTCTCGATAACTGCAAGTCACCCGGTCCCCTTGGGGAGGACGCCGCGCAGGCGTGAAAATGGTGGGTAGGTC
>NZ_JBHMIM010000063.1:0-33326 GCF_048060115.1 Micromonospora sp. LOL_023 | reverse complement strand
TCGACATGACCACACAACCCTACTGACCCACCAAAGGAGACGGGTACACGGCCGAATAAGCCATCAGGGTCGATGTTGGCGCCAAAACCGCCGGGCCACTGACTGGAGATGGTGTAGGTGACCCGGCAACCGGCTGCCGCCTCGGCCTTGGTGGCGATGAACAGGGCCGAAGTGGAGGTGACGGCGAACGCGGTGGCCACGATGGCCGCACGGCGGAGCCGGGAGGTTCGGGTTCCGCCACGATGCACGGAAAACATTCGGCTTCCTCTCTGTCATCCCTGTCATGTAGGCGATGACAACTCACGTAGCCGGACGCCTGGGACTGACCGACCGCAAGGCGGACGACCGCCGTTTGCTCGCCTCCTGCTACGACACGATCAAAGCTGGCTGGTTGCGGGCCGTTGCCCTCGGCCACGCGTGATCCGCGCTGTCCGTCCACACCGCGTGCATTCAGAGCCATGATGTCAACCGACACAGATCATTGCAAGGAACTTTGTCGATGGGCATCGATCTGACAAGGTCGGCCTTCCCGGCAATCATGCCGTCGCGTTCACGGACCCGGCGGGGCGGCCCGTAGGGGTTCGAAGGTGAGCCGGTGCAGCAGGGCGCCGATGTCGTCGGTTCGGCAGCCGCGCCGGCAACGGGGCGCGAGGGGCGTGACCAGGGCACCGGCGGACCACGAACCGGGCTGCCGGGCTACGGCGCGCAGTGGCACCCGAGGAGTTCCGGCCGGTCGATCCGGCGGAATCGCTGGAACCGCGGCCACCCCCGAGACCGTCGAAAATCTACAAGCGATCGCGAGTTCCGGTTCGTCAGACCATGGTCAAGCAATCGATGGTCCAGAGTCTCGCGTCTGGCCACCACCTCACGCCCCACACCGTACGCCGGGCTGCCGACGGTGCAGGAGTTCTCCCCCGGCGTGGAACCGATGCTCTACTTCGGCCAGCGGGACCCAGCCGAGTCGCGCGGTCTCGTGGATGTCAGCCGCAGCGCCCGTGAGGTCGGCCCTCGGGACAGGTAGAAGATGTTCTCGATGATGAACCGGTGCCGCCACATTGCCCGCGGAGCACCGACACCCATTTGCCGCACCCTATCGGCGCGCTGCTGGTTCGATTTGCAGTGCACGTTGATCCGGCTGGACGCGCCGGGCACAATCGCCAGGTGATCGCGAGCGTGTTCTTCGATGTGGGCGAGACCATCGTCGACGAGTCCCGTGAGTACGGGACTTGGGCGGACTGGCTCGGCGTACCGCGCCACACCTTCTCCGCCGCCTTCGGAGCGGTGATCGCACGCGGCCTCGACTACCGGGAGACATTCCAGGTGTTCCAGCCGGGGTTCGACCTCGCCGAGGAGCGGCAACGCCGGACGGCGGCGGGGCAGCCGGAGTCCTTCACCGAGGAGGACCTGTACCCGGACGCCCGGCCGTGCCTGGCGGCGCTGCGCGAGTCAGGGCTACAGGTCGGCCTGGCCGGTAACCAGACAGCGCGAGCAGAGACAATCCTGCGGGCCCTCGACCTACCGGTGGACATCATCGGCACCTCGGACGGCTGGGGCGTAGAGAAACCGTCCGCCGCGTTCTTCGACCGGGTGGTCACCGAAGCAGGTTGCCAGGCTGACCAGGTGCTCTATGTAGGGGATCGGTTGGACAACGACATCCGGCCCGCGCAGCAGGCAGGGATCGCGACCGCCCTGATCCGTCGCGGCCCGTGGGGGCACATCCTCGACGACCAGACGATCATCGACCGCTGCCTGTTCCAGCTCGACTCACTGGCAGAGCTACCCGACCTCGTCCGCAAGCACAACGAGTCAGCTCGCTGACTATCCCGAGAGCCCGGCCCGGCCGGCGGTGAGAGCGGCGACGCGTTCATCGAGCAGTGCGCCGTGTCGGCTGTCGCCGAGCGTCGGACGGACGGCGCGGACCCGGTCGAGACCGGTGCCGTACCAGTCGGTGTGTAGGGCGTCGACGGCCTGGTTGAGGTAGTCGGCGACGCGGTCGCCGTCACCACCATGCGCGGTCGCGAGGTCAGCGAGGACAACGCTGCGCTGCTTGGCGCTGGTGCCGGGGAGCGTGGCGAGCGCCTGATTGAGCCGTGCGGCGGCTTCGCCGTGGTCGCCGCTGGCGAGGGCGGCGTACCCGGCGAACGAATGCAGGCGGCCGTTGTCGTAGAAGTCGAGCCACTCAGGTGGCGTGGAGTCGCCGTCGACCGCGCCGGCGGCAAGGTCGATGTGGTGGCGGCTGGCCGCCGCCGCTCCGGCACGGGCCTCGACCTCCGAGGCCACGCAGTGCAGCCAGGAGCGGACCCTGGGGCTGACGCCGTGCCAGGTGTGTTGCAGAGCAGCATCGATCAGCGGGCGGGCGTTGGCCGGTTGCTGGCCGAAGGCGGGGATGAACGCCATGTGACCGAGGACGGCGGCGGCCAGGGCGTGGTCGCCGGCCTCACGGGTGGCGGCGAGGGCGACGTCGTAGCAGCGTTCGGCGACGGCGGGTTGGCTGAGGTCGAAGAAGGCGAGCCGGGCGGTGAGCAGCGCGGATTCCGCGAGGGCGCTGGCGAGACTGGCCCGGCTGGTACCGGTGGCGGCCGCACGCAGGAGACCGACGCCGAGCTGGGTGTGGGCGTAGGCGGCCTCGTAGAGCGGCCGGGCCGGGATCGTCCAGTACAGCTCACGCTGGCAGCGCACGATCTGCTGGTACGAGTCGGGGTCGACGGTCCTGCCGTCAGCGCTTGCGGCGTCCGGATCGAGGGACAGCAGGGGCGCGACCAGGGACAGCATGCTGGCGCCGACGAGCGCGCGTAGTACCGATGCGCGGTCCCATCCGTTGCTGTTGTCGTCTCCGGTAAGCATCTCCCACAACCTCCTGAACTCGTGCAGTGTCTCCGCGTCCGGGCGCACGGCCAGCTCGTCCGGGGTGAGCAGACCGAGATCACTTGCCGGCTTGCCGAGGATCGCGACCAGATGCTTGCGGTAACGCGGGTCGGGCCACCGCTCGCCGATCTCCCAGCGTCGGACAGTGTTGGCGTTGAGCCCGGTGTCGGTCTCGCCAGCACGGCTCACCTCGGCGCGGATGTGCTCGGTGATCTCCTCGTAAGACCAGCCGCGTTGAAGCCTTTCCCACGCGAGCCGCCGGTTCGGGGGGTAGCGCCGTCCCGCCATCACGTACCTCCGGGCTTCACCTGTCGACATGGATCACGCTAGCCACTGCGGCTACGGGTCGTCACTACCTGGTCGCGATTGGACGGGTAGCGGACGGTACCGGTCACCGCCTGTAGACGGTTCGCTAATGCCGAGCATCGAATGACGCCGCTCCCCGGCGCCCCCCGATGCTCACCGACCCGATCCGTCAACGGCATGAGGTTCATGGTGGACACATCGATCAGATTCGAGAACGCGTTACCTCGGCAGGACCGGACTGCCGCCACGGCGGTCGGTTTCGGTTCCGTGAAATTGATTCCTAACCCGCGTACCGCCACTGGGGCTGCGCGGGTGGGTGACCGGCGGGGTGCTCCCAGCCGCCCCCTCGCGGTGGCGGACCCGCCGGCATCGCGGCGGGTCCGCCACTTCGGCGACCAACACTGCAGGCCCAGTAACGCGCTCCCCCGACCCCGGTGCAGCACCGACAGGTCAGGGGCGGGACTGCGATGACGCTCTACCTCTCCCGCAACGCCACAACGACAGCAACTGTCGACGGCACCGTCAGATCAGGCAACGGCGGCGGGGCGATCGCGGGCGATCGCATCGCCACATCCCGAACCGACCCTCCGCTGTTCACCCACGTCTGGCAGCGGCTGTTCGAACAGAACGCGCGGAAGGAACGACGCCGATGATGTCCCGCGTTCTGGTCACCGGAGCGGCCGGCTTCATCGGCTCGCACCTGGTCGACTCGCTGCTGGGCAGCGGAGTCAGGGTCGTCGGCCTGGATCGGCGGAGGCTCGGTGAGCATGCCCTCGCGGACGAGAACCTGGTCCGGGCCGTCGCCAGTCCGCTGTTCACGCCGTACTGCCTGGATCTCGCCGTTGACCAGTTGGACGACGTGGTGGCCGGCTGCGACACCGTCTTCCATCTCGCCGCGCGGCCAGGTGTACGGCCGTCGTGGAGCCGCGAGTTCCTGGACTACGCCCAAGCGAACGTGCTCGGCACACACCGGTTGCTCGATGCCTGCGCCCGCCACGGCACCCGGCGGCTGGTTGTCGCCTCGTCGTCGAGCGTCTACGGTCCCGCCGACCGACCCAGCCGCGAAAGCGACCCGACCTGCCCGGTCTCCCCCTACGGAGTGAGCAAGCTCGCCGCCGAGCAGCTGTGTCTCGCCTACGCCCGACGAGCCCACAGCCCGCTCAGCGTCGTGGCGTTGCGCTACTTCACGGTGTACGGGCCTCGGCAGCGACCCGACATGGCCATCGGAAGGGTCCTGTTCGCCGCCTACACCGGCTTCCCGGTCACCCTGTTCGGCGACGGCAGCCAACGCCGCGAGTTCACCTACGTCAGCGACGTCGTCTCGGCGACCCTCGCCGCCGGATACCTCGACGCCCAGGCCGCGGTGGTGAACGTCGGCGGCGGCGCGAGCGTCTCGATGCTAGCGGTGATCGACGAGGCGACCCGGGTGACCGGTCGGCAGGTGCCGACGAAGGTCGTGGACGCCCAGCCGGGTGATGTCCCCTCGACCGCCGCCGATCTGACCCGCGCCGGGCGGCTGCTCGGCTATCGGCCCACTGTCGGCCTGTCGGAAGGGCTCACCCGCCAGGCGGCCTGGCTGGTCAACCTCTCTCGTGACCGGCTAGCCGCGTTCACGTCCTGATGCCTCGAAGGAGTTCCGATGATCGTGTTGACGGCGGACTCGGCGAGTGAGTTGTTCACCGTCGCCTGCCAGGCCGTACTCATCAACGGCCGGACTGCATACCCCCGCGACCTGACCACGACTGAGGTGGTCGGAGCGCACCTGTGCCTTACCGACCCGCGCCGGCGGCTCGTCGACGTGCCGCCCGCCCGGGTGATCAACCCTGCCTTCGCGGTCGCGGAGGCACTGTGGATCCTCTCCGGCACCGACTCCCCGTGGATCTTCGACTACAACGACCGGCTGCGGAGGTACGCGGACGACGGCGTGCTGCGCGGCGCGTACGGCCCACGGCTGCGCCGGTGGGGCGGCCAGGTCGACCAGCTCGACGCGGTCCGGCGCCAGCTGCAGCACGACCGGGATTCCCGGCGAGGGGTGGTCCAGCTGTACGACCCGTCCCGGGATCATCTCGGCTACCGCGATGTGCCATGCACCCTGGGCTACCGGTTCTTCGTACGGCGTGGCCGTTTGATCATGCACACCAGTATGCGCAGCCAGGACCTGTGGCTCGGGTTCCCGTACGACATCTTCACCACGACGTTGATCCAGGAGTTGATGGCCGGCTGGCTCGGCGTCGAGCTGGGCGAGTATCACCACCACGTCGACTCGCTGCACCTCTATGCCCACGATGCGGAGCCGGCCGCCGCCTCCCTGCACGGAGCGGCGGGCACGGTGGAGCTGGAGCCGGCCGTCGTGCCCTGGCCTGATCTCGATGCCCTGCTCCGACGCGTGATCTCCGGCGAGAGCAGCCCTGCCGATGGCCCCACCTGGGATGCGTTCGGCCGGACCCTCACCAGCTACCGCGCGTGGAAGGCAGGCGAGCGCGACCAGGCACGCAAGCTCGCCGCAGACACCCCCGGTCCACTCGGCGTCGCCCTGTCGAACTGGTACGACCACCTCGCCTCACACGGCCTCGGGGGACAAGGATGATCACGCGCCGGTCGCCACGTGGTGCCGAGGTCGTGCTCGGGCTCTGCGCCTACACGCACGACTCGGCCGCGGCGCTGCTGGTCAACGGCCGCCTGGTCGGCTTCGCCGAAGAGGAACGCCTCGACGGGGTCAAGCACAGCAAGGCGTACCCGGCCAACGCCGTCGCCTGGCTCCTCCGCGCAGCAGGGCTGACCGCGAACGACGTGACGACAGTGGCCTACAACTTCGACGGTCGCCGCTACCTTTCGGCGCTCGGCCAACTTCCGGGGCAGCTGGCGCACGCCGCGACCCGAAGCCGCGCCGTTGCCCGCTCAGGCGGTTTCCTCACGGTGTACCGCCGATACCAGGCACGGATGCGTGACCTGGCCCGGCGCTTCCCGCTCGCCGAGGTCGTCCCCGTGCTACACCACCGCGCACACGCCCTCTACGCGTTCCTGTCCGCCGGCGTGGACGATGCGGCGGTCCTGGTCGTGGACAGCCTCGGCGAGCTGCACACCACCACGATCTGGCACGCCACGCACCGCAACGTGCAGCCCTTGCAGCTGCGCCTGGCCGCTGCCGTCAAGGATCCGGCGTCGCTCGGCTACGCGTACGGTGCCGTGACCGAGCACCTCGGCTGGCGGCGCGGCGACGAGGAGGGCACCGTCATGGCGTTGGCCGCCCTCGGTGAACCGGCGCGCTTCCGTGACCTGATGTCCCGAGCGATTGCGCTGACCACGGACGGCTTCGCCCTCCACCCAGGGCTGTTGCCGCTGCGGGTCCTGTCCCACCGATACGGCCGGACGAGCGCGGCGTTCACCGCCGCCAGCTGCCCGCCACGCCCATCTGACGCACCGGTCGAACCAGTGCACGCCGACCTCGCCGCCGCCCTGCAGGAACGCACCGAGCAGGTCATGCTGCACCTGGCCCGGCGGGCCAGCCGGCTGACCGGCTCCGGTCTGCTCTGCCTCGGCGGCGGCGTCGCGATGAACTGCGTCGCCGCCGGACTGATCGCCCAGGCCGGCATTGTCGACGACGTTCACATCCCGCCCGCGCCTGGTGACTCGGGCACCGCCATCGGTGCCGCCGCAGCAGTCTGGCTCGACGCCACCGGTAGCGCCGCGTCAGGCATCGACGGACGCTGCTACCTTGGCCCGGCGTACCCCGATCTGGCCCTTCCCACCGCACCGCGACCCGGTCTGACCGCCACACGCCCGACCGACCCGGTCCAGCATCTCGCCCGGCAGCTCGCCGACGGCGCGATCGTCGGACTCTTCACCGGCCCACTCGAGGCCGGGCCACGCGCGCTGGGCAACCGGTCCATCCTCGCCTCGCCCTTCGCACACGAGGTCGTAGATCGGTTGAACGGGACGGTGAAGTTCCGCGAACCGTTCCGCCCGTTCGCCCCGGTGATCCTCGCCGACAAGGCCACCGACTACGTCCGGCTCCGCCAACCCTCGCCGTTCATGTCCATCGCCGCACCGGTCACCGACCTGACCCGGACCCACCTGCCCGCGATCGTGCACGGCAACGGCACCGCGCGGGTCCAGACGGTGACCCGCGCCCAGCACCCGTTCCTCGCAAGCGTGCTGGCCGCGTTCGGCGACATCACCGGACACCCAGTGCTGATCAATACCTCGTTGAACATCAAGGGCAAACCGATCTGCGGCACCCCGGACATGGCGCTGGACTGCCTCGCCGAGACCGGCCTGGACGCCCTGTTCATCGAGGGCTGGTGGGTGACGAAGTGCTGATCGGGTACAGCTTCTGGGGATTCCTCGGCCCCGGCGTCGTCGACACCCCCGACGGCGGACGGAGCCACCGCCGCACCCTGGTCGACGGGCTCCGCCAGGCCGGACACGACATCGTGTTCCTCCAGCCCAGCCGCGACCTCTGCGACGCCGGTCTCGACCTCACCGACAGCTACCGGTGGGACGTCGGCACGCCCGACCTCGATGCGTTGTTCCTCGAATGGCGCTGGCCCATCCCCGGCCGCAACACCACCCCGTGCGGCCGGCCCGGACACACCTGCGATCTGCACCGCCAGTCCGAACTCGTCGCCCACTACACCCGCCGACTCAGCACCCCGACGATCCTCTGGGACAAGGACCGGCGGCTCGACCCGACGGACCCGCTGCGCCGGACCAGCAACGTCACCATCTGCGAACCAGCCCTGCGCCCGAGCCCTGGCGCGACGACACTACTCTTCCCCGTCGCCGACACGGCCCTCGACACCGCCGACCCGGGCAGGCTGGCCGCCCGGCACCGGTCGACGCCGCTGGTCTACGTCGGCAACCAGTACGACCGCGACGACGCCTTCGACACCTTCTTCGCCCCCGCCGCCGCGCACCTGCCGCACCTGATCGCCGGGAAGTGGACCGACACCCGCCGCTGGCCCGGTCTCAACTTCATCGGCCGGGTCGCGTTCCCGCAGGTCGCCGAAATCCACGCCGACGCGCTCGCCACCGTGCTGCTGCTTCCCGACCGCTACGCCGAGGCAGGTCAGATCACCCAACGGATCTTCGAAGCGGTCCTCGCCGGCTGCGTTCCGCTCCTGCCCGGCACTGTCCGCGGTGCCGCCGCACTTGTACCGCCAAGCCTGCACGTCAGGCACGCCACCAACGTACGGCACCGGATCGGCTGGCTCGCCGAGATCGCCGGCACCAACGACCACGCCAACCTGATCGCCGACTGTCTGCGCCGCCTCGCCCCGTTTCGGCTCTCCGCCCAACTCGGCGTACTCGAGCGTCTCCTACCCCATCCGGATCCGGTGCCGTCATGACCCGCCGTGTCCGCCCGGCCTTACCCCGCACCACCCCTACGCTGGAGGACCATGGACAGGATCGCCATCATCGGCTGCGGCGGCAGCGGCAAGTCGACGATCGCCCGGCAGCTCGCCCAGGTCCTCGACGCGCCGCTGACCCACCTCGACGCGATCTACTACGACGAACAGTGGAACCCGCTCCCGCAACACGAGTTCGCTGGCAAGCAGGAAAAACTCGTCACCCGCGAACGATGGATCATCGAAGGCAACTACGCCGGCACCCTGCCGATCCGGCTCGCCGCCGCCGACACCGTGATCTTCCTCGACCTACCCGCCGCTACCTGCCTCTGGGGCATCGCCCAGCGACGCCGCCGCTACCGGGGCGGCCAACATCAGACCGACGGCGTATACGACCGGATCACCTGGAACTTCGTCCGCTACATCCTCGGCTACCGACGCGCCATGCGGCCCCGCGTCCAGAACCTCATCCGAGAACACGGGCCGCACGTCCGGCTCATCTCACTCACCAGCCGCCGGCAAGCCAACCAACTGGTCGAGCGGCTCCGACGACAAGCCCAACCAATGACCTGAGCCGGACCGGACGCGCGGGGACCGATGTCGGCTAACCCATTCCTCGATCCCGCTCTGGTCCACGGCGACCTCTACCGGGCCAACGATCGGCTCGCGGACCGCACCCGCGCGCTTCGCGAAGCCAAAATCGCCGGACGGGACGCCGCCGAAGTCATCGCCGACCTGCTCGCCAGGCGGACCACACCCGGTGCCGTGGTGCTCGACCTCGGCTGCGGACGGGGCACCAGCACGCTTCGCATCGCCGCCCGTCTCCGCCCTCGACGCCTCATCGCGGTTGACGCCTCGATCGCACTACTGGACACCGTCCGGACACGGCTGCACGAGGCCGACGAGATCGGCTCGACGGTCTGCGCCAACTTCCACCACCTGCCGCTGCCCGATGCAGTGGCCGACGCAGCCGTAGCCGCCTTCTGCCTCTATCACTCGGCCACACCGGCCACCGCCGTCGCGGAAATCGCCCGCTGCCTCCGCCCCGGAGGTGTCGCCGTCCTGGTGACCAAGTCGCTGGACAGCTACACCGAACTCGACCAACTCGTCCACGCCGCCCACCTGGACCCCGACGCCATCCGCCGGCCAAGCCTCTACGAGAGCTTTCACAGCGGCAACCTGCTCGACATCGCCGCCGTGCACCTCACCGTGCTCGACGTCCTGCATGAGGAGCATGTCTTCGAGTTCGCCGACGCCTCTCACCTCGCCCGATACCTGGCCACAACCCCGAAGTACCAGATCCGCCCGGACGGTGGACCAGCTGACCTCGCCGCGATCCTCCAGGCGCGGCTACCAGCGCCGCCGTATCTGACCCGCTCCACCGTCAGCTACGCCCTGGCGGCCCGGTCGTGACCAACAATCTCTTCACCAAGCGGTACGACGACCCGCAGCGCTGCTCGGCAGCTGCCGCCCACCACGACTGGCTCGCCGGGCTGCAATCGGGAGTCCATCTTCCGCACCTAGTCACGCGCGCACCTCGCCACCTGGTCTTCGAACGCCTGCCAGGCCGGACACCCCAGGTAGCGGACCTGCCCCGAGTCGCGGCAACACTCGGCCAGCTGCACGACGCCGCGCACCGGAGAGAACTGTGCTCCGCACGCCTCGACCAATTCCACAGCACGTCGACCGGACTGGCGCTCCCCGACTTCGCCAGCCCGCGCCGGAAGGCGCTGCGCCGTGCCGCCCGCGTCACGGGTATCGACCTGGCCGCGCTCGATGCGGTCCTCGGCCGGGTTGACCTGCCGGTGGCCTTCTACAAGGACCCGAACATCCGCAACTACCTCGTCGAGGGAGAGGACATCGCGGTCGTCGACTTCGACGACCTCACCCTCGCCCCCTTCGGCTACGACCTGGCCGGCCTAATCGTCACCGCTTCCCTCACCTACGGCAGCCTCGACCAGCGGCTCCTCACGGACTGCATCGACGCCTACCGGGCCGCGATCTCACCGATCCGTTGCGGCAGGGACGAGCTGCGGCAGTACGCCGAACTTCACCATCTCCTGACGCTGCGCTACCTCGGCACCAACGGCTACCGACACCCGTGGCCCACCGTGCGGCCATGGCCCAACCCGTTCGCGTCAACCTGACCATCCCCGAAGGAGTCCCGCCAATGGCCCAGACCACCGAACTCGTCATCGCCCGCCACGGCGAGGCCGCCTGCAACGTCGCCGGAATCGTGGGCGGCGAACACGGCTGCACCGGCCTGACCGACCGAGGCCGCCGCCAAGTCGGCCAGCTCGCTGCCCGGCTTGCCGCCGAACACGCAGCCCGCCCGTTCGCGGTTTTCTACTCCACGCCCCGACTCCGGGTGGTTCAAACCGCCGAGATCATCACGCAGGCCCTCCGCCTACCGCCCACCGCCGAGCCGCAACTTCGCGGACCCGACCACGGCGAGGCCGACGGCCGCCCGTGGGCAGACGTCAAGACCGCCTTTCAGGGTCCGCCCCAACACGCTCCCGACATCCCGTACGCCCACGGCTCCGAGGCATGGAACGAGTACCTCGACCGCGCCACCAAAGCCCTCCAGAAGATCCTCGCCCGGCACAACGGCGAGCGCATCCTCATCGCCGCTCACGGAGAAACCATCGAGGCCGCCAACAACCTGCTCCTCGCGCTCCCCCGGAACGCCTGCCTACGGCTCGGCTTCGTCACCGACCACGCCTCCGTCACCCGATGGCAGCGGCCGACCAACCGGTTCGGCCGCACCATCTGGCAGCTCGTCGCGCACAACGACACCCGGCACCTCGGACCCATTCGGTGAGCAGCACCGACCTCCTTGAACTCTGCCGGCGCCTTCTCGATACCGACGCCGTCCCCGTGGCCTGGCACCCGGGCCACGCCGGCACCCAGGTGCTCCGCGCCTCGACCGCCAACCACGGGGAAGTCATGGTGAAGCAACACCGTAGCCAGGAACGGCACATGCAGGAGGTTCACGCTTACCGGACCTGGGTCCCAGCGGCCCTCCACGACCAGGCACCCCGCCTACTCGCGGCGGCTGAGCAACCGCCAACGATCGTCATCACCGCCGTGCCAGGTGTCCCGCTCAGCCAACGAACACTCGCCCCCGAAGCCGAGCAGGACGCGTACCGGCAGGCAGGGCGGCTACTCAAGACGCTCCACGCCGCCGGGCCACAACGCCCGGAGCCCGACTGGACAGCCTGGCTCGCCGAACGCGCCGAGCACTGGCTCCACCAAGCCGCAGACCGGACCACCCCCAGCTACCGCACCGAGGTACGCGCCCACATGCGCGCCCTCCAAGACCTCGCCCCGCTACCGACCGTCCCCTGCCATCTCGACTTCATGCCCCGCAACATGATCTACGGTCACGACGGCATCGTCCGCCTGATCGATTTCGAACACTGCCGCTACGACCTGCCGGCCCGCGACCTCGTACGCCTCGCCACCCGCGTCTGGCCGCACCGCCCCGACCTACGCGACAGCTTCCTCGACGAGTACGGCCACCCCTGCACCCTCGACCGCGAGGTCCTAGAACACTGCGCGCACCTCGATGCCCTGACGGCTTTGGGCAGTACAACCCTCAGATGACCGCAGGCAACGGTTAGATCGTCGCAGATGGCTGGCGTCCCATCGATCTAAATGCAAAACTATCTATGTAGCGCGAAGTGTGCAGGCAGCCACATTGAGCGATGTTGGTGGTTCCGTTGGAACAACTTCCTTTGTGGGGACCAAGCACCG
Source organism: Micromonospora sp. LOL_023 (assembly GCF_048060115.1). Classification (NCBI taxonomy): domain Bacteria; kingdom Bacillati; phylum Actinomycetota; class Actinomycetes; order Micromonosporales; family Micromonosporaceae; genus Micromonospora; species Micromonospora sp. LOL_023. Next base: position 21,051 of record NZ_JBHMIM010000063.1, on the reverse strand, counting down.
GCCAACAGCCACCACCGAAGCCGGTACTCACCCGACCAGCAACACTCCGCCTCCTGATCACCGTGAAGGCGGCACCTAACCCCTCCGCCCGCTACGGGGAGACTGTCTGCGTCGGCGCGCTCGGCCTGGACGCTCCCTGGACGGGCTGGATTCGGCTCTACCCGGTCCACTTTCGGGAGTTGGCCGACGACAGCAAGTTCCGCAAGTACGACATCGTCCACCTCGACGCGCTGCCAGCCCGGCAGGACCAGCGGCGCGAGAGCTGGAAGCCGATCGTAGACACCATCACCACCGAGCGACACCTTGCCAACTGGCAGCCCCGCCGCAATCTCCTTGATCCACTCATCGAGGACTCCATGTGCCAGCTCAACAAGCAGGCCCGCGACGACCCCAGGGCACGATCGATCGCACTGGTCCGCGCCGCCGATATCTCGGACCTACAGGTCAAACGACGTGACGGCTGGTCGCCAGAGGACCGCAGGAAGATCGCCGGCTACCTCAACCAGCTCGACCTGCTGGAGCCATCTCAGCGCAGCCCTCTTGAGGCACCGCGATTCACCGGCACCTACCGCTTCCGGTGCGCAGACCGCCAATGCCGTGGGCACCAGCAGACACTCTGGGACTGGGAATTTGTCGCCCTGCAACGTCGCCTGACGCAGCTCACCGACGCGGAGGCTGCGGATCAGCTCAGGCACAAGTTCCTCACCCAGCTCTGCGCCGCCGACCGCGACGTGGCGTTCTACGTCGGCAACCAAGCGGCAAGGCCACAGTCCTTCAGCATTGGCGGTGTCTACGCACCCAAACGACCCACCGGACGGTACCGGCTACGCGTCAACCGATGATCTCGGTCAACACATCCGCATGACAGGCATCCTCCACACGACACCAGCACGCCAACTGCCTACCGGCGAGATCCCGCCGCGCCCGCTCGACAAGCTCCGGCTGCCCCACAAGCCACTGCCGATACAGGCGCAGCGCCTCCGCCCGATCATGTTTCCGCATGCTGAACGGATTGGCCCAAGGAGAACGCCGCAACCCGAACCCCTGCCGCCCCACATACACGGCACCGGCCGGCACCACCGGGTGATAGAGGTCCCCCTGCACGCGAACCCGTGACTGTCTCCCCACGGCGCCAGCGTAATCGCCAACGACGGACTCCGCGTGGATGCTCGAAGGGAGCGCATCAACGCCTGGTTCGGGACCGGATGCCCCGATCAACACGAAGGGCCCTGAAGGATAACGACGAGTGGGCGTCCACGGAAACGACAACGCGTCCAGGCCACGCCAACCGAATCCAGCGGCTTCCGGGTATCCGCCGATGATCCAGCCCGCTTACCTGGAGCGCCGCTGACAGTGGTCCACAGCTTCGCTGCTTCCTCAGCACCACGGCTGGCGCGCTCACCGTTGGACGGTCCGCTCACGCCCGATGGCCGCCTCAATGGACTCCTTCAATCGACTGATCTCTTCGTTGGTCCGGCACCGGAAGGACGTCGACAGCGAGTCTTCCATATGCGGCCGGCCGCCAAGGAATAAGCCGCGTTGCTCGGGCACCGGCGACTGGCCATCGACAATAATCTGGATATAGCCGTGGTTCCAGCGTGTAGCAGGTTTAACAACGACCGCGTCGATATGATCGATAGTTACGGCGCGACGACCCTTCATCTGAGGACCAAAGCCGTCCTTGACGATTGTGACGACGTGGCCGTCGAACTCCACACGTCCCAGCAAACCCTTTACGACCATCGGCTCGACAGATGAGTCGAGAACCGGGACCGGTGTGAGCACCTGTTGTGCCGCAGGCTGGCGCTCCGGCTCTATGGCGACGATGAGGGGACCATGGACTGACGGCTCGAGTTCTGGAGCCGCCTGCAAGTTGCCGATGTCTGCCACGACAGAGGTCACCAGCGCCAGGACATCGTCGACCGTAGCCGGTCGCTGGGTCGGGTCGTCGCGAGTCATCACCTCGACCACGGTCTGCCAGGATGTCTCCACTGGTATCAGCGGCCGGTTGGCTCGCGGCCACTGCTTCGTGCAAGCCCAGCCGATGAGCTGTCCGAGGCTGTAGATGTCGGCTTGCGGGCCGGCTCCGTGGGCATCGTCGGACAACTCCGGCGCGGCGAAGCCCTCGGTGCCGTAAAGCACGCCGACCTGGGTGCGCCCGGGATGACTGGTCCGGCCCCGCGGCCGTCGACCCAGTCCCCAATCGGCGACGGCCCAGATTCCGTCGATCCTCAAGATGTTGGCCGGCTTCAGATCACGGTGAACCCAACCATCCTTGTGTGGCTGCCGAAGGCCCTCGCAAATCGCATTGACGAGTTCGAGAAGACCCAGCGGACTCTCAAACTCGTCGAGGGTCTCGGCCGCAGTATCCGATGCCAGGGGCATTAGGAGCCAACCGGCGGCTGGGTCGAAGTCAAGGACCGGTACGACGTGAGCGTTATCGCCGAAGCGTTGCCCTGCCTCGACCTCGCGACGCATGCGCGCGACGTTCTCCGAATTCTTAATCTTCAGCCTCTTGAACGCTACCCGGGCACCGCTCGCGCGGTGCCGAGCGCTGAAGACCACCGCCTGCCCACCGTCGGCAATTGGTTTGGGATCCAGAGCGTAGTCGCGCCGTTCCCCTCTAGCCGCCAACCGTAGCTGATGAAGGGGCGTCGCCATGCCTACCTCGGCAGGCTGGGCCTGGTGTGGAAGCGTCGCTTTGAGGATCACCGGTCGAGGAAGCTGAAGATCGTTGCCGCGGACGTCGCCGAGGATGTAGACATACCTGCTTAGGGCCACTGCCATGCCCTGAATCTTGTTCAGGCGCAACCGCGCCAGCAGTTCGGTACTCCGGCCGAGAACCTCGGTGCGAAAGATCGTTACGCCCACGCCACTGCCACTTGCCGATCCGGTGAGAACCGTCCAGGCGTTCAGCGCGATCACGTGGTTGGGGTACGACTGCTCCGATCTGACCTGGTCGACAGACCGCACGGCGCTGCTGCGGCAGAGATCAACGACACCACTGTTGCCGCCGGCCGCCAGATAGAAGCTACGGCCATGCAGCCACGTCACGCCGTGAACGCTCGCGTTGAAGCCGACCGCGTACGTTTGCTGCCGACCGAACTGGTCTCCGACGCGCGTCAGCGACAGTGTGACGGAGCCCTCGCCAAACTCCACGCCGGTCCCCGACAACACCCACGCATCGCCCTCACGATCCGCACACAGGCCAACAGCGCCGCGGAGACCACCGGCGATCGGGACAACCTTCTCGTCGCAGTAAGCGATGACGGTGTCATGACAGATCACCAGCACCGACCCGTCCCCCCGCACGAGAGGGGAACCGCGTAGCCCTCGCATCGCCAGGAACCAGGTTCCGGTACCACGCCGTACATCAACCTCAATCAACCCATCCGCAGTGGTGAGCAGCAACCTCCGGTCATCTATGACCGCCATGCCCGTCATCTCCGGCCAGCCCGGCCGGCCTCCGAGAACTTGACGGGCCCGCACGTCGCCCTCGACCCTGTCCACCAGTTCCCACGGCGGAGGTACACGATCGGGCGGCGCGAACTGTAGGCAGGGCGCCGGCTGCTGGATTGTGAGGAACCGGGTCAGGGACATGTAGGGCTGAGCTTCGAAGGTCGCCTGTTGGGCGGCAGCTTCCAGCAGCTCTACCGGGTTGACGAGCCCGCCAAGCATCGCCTCAAGATGGTGTCGATCGAGCAGCATCACATCATCGCTTACCTCGACCGACTCCGCATCGAAGCCTTGCATGGACAGCACTGCCGGTCGCAGCCTCGCTGTTGCCCGCGTTCCCACCATGGCGACATGAGCTGCAGTCAGGGGCTCATCGATACCAGCGATCTCCATCGAAATGTTCATCGAGGGCAGCGGCACGGCGACAGTCCTGGTCGAGGTCAGGACGCCCGGCCGAGACCGACGCGCCTTCACCTCGTAACGGCTCAGGACCCCTACGACCAGATCAGACAGCCGGTCGACGCGATCCAGCTCAGTCGCTGCGCCATCAAGGAGCGCACCATACGCAGCGATCAGTTCATTCGTATGCGCATCCGCCACCCGCGACCTCCCTCGGCGTCGCGAAGATTGTCCATCACACCACTCTGCGTCAGCGTGCCGGCTTGGTCACCGAGGTGGACTCGCTACACGCTTGCCGCTGATTCCAAGGAACCCGACGTTCTGATGGAGTTCCTTGGAAGGGCGCCTGCCCGTGGCGGCGTGTGGAGAGTCCATCTATCCGGTGGCGCGACGCCCCGTCCCGCCCATGCCAGCCCGGTCCATCGGCTCCCGAGCGCCCGGGGAGCACCCGGTGGGCCGTGCGGCGTACGACAAAAACCCCGACCGGGCGGGAAACGCCTGGTCGGGGCCTTGGTGTCTGGTACGCCGCGTAGGACTTGAACCTACAACCCGCGGATTAAGAGCCAGCGTCGATCGACGCTTCCCGTCCGTCCGGGTCCCACCGGTCCACGTCGCGCCGGATTTCATCCGGTTCCAGCGGACGAACGTGCCGCACGATCCAGCCGACGTCGGTCCGGTACACGGCCTCCGAGCACCCGACGAGCACCAAGACCGGCACCCAAGGATTGTTTAGCTACCCGGCTGACCCAAGCGTCACCCGGTCAAGCCGTCTGCTCGTGGTACCGGGGGTCGGGAACGCGTTCGTAGAGTAGGTCCTCAGCATCGAGCATCTCGCGCTCGACAGCCTCGGTGAGGTTCCGGTTGTCGATGAGCACCCCGAATTCGACATTGCCGTGCTCGGCGGTCCAGGAGAAGTTCGCGCTCGTCACCAGCAGGAAGCGATGATCGATGGCGATGAACTTAGCGTGGTTGCGGACCATGGTGCCTTTGAACTCCTTTGTTCGCAGCACGGTTGCCGGGTGAAGGTGGCTGGCTACCTCGGCGGTGGTCGGGGTCGAGCGGCTCACGCTGTGATCCGCGGCTGCGGCATCCACGTATACCCGCACGGCCAGCTCCGGTCGCAACGCAGCGCGCCTCAGCGTCACCCAGAGCGCGGACGAGCGCTGGAAGTTGAAGGTGGAGCAGGTCACCGATCGCCGAGCGCCATCGACGAAGTGGCTGACCGAACTGGTGAGCGGGCCGCGCTGGGCGACGTGGCCGGGCATCGTCCAAAGCGCACTCACTGTGCTCGGTGCCGTACGCGCCCCTTCGATCGCCCGTAGGACAGCAATCAGGGAGGCTGTTGAAGCCTTCTCCGCTAAGGACCGGGCGGGGGCCCTGCGTGCGGCCGGGATGGCCTTAAGCGCGACGGTCAGGGTGTCGCCGTCGGCCAGCCGGTCCGCGACCTGTTTTGCCTCGGTGCCGGTGAGCAGCTCACCCAGGCGTCGGGCGGCGGAGGCGTCAATCAATTTGTCCGAAGAAACCAACGCCGCTCCCTGGGAGGTCGACAAGCAGACGCCGGTCCAGGAAGCGGTTGGCGCGTTCGCAGGAGGTCTCGGACGCCATGACGCAACAGTGGCAGGCTGCGCCGTGGAGGAAGTCCTCGGGGTCGTCGGGCTGGCGCATCGCGCAGATCGGGTCCGAGGAGCACCGCGTCGCGCGGTAGAGCGCGTTGGCCACGACTCGTTGAAGACGGGCGGGTTCGCTTTGCTGGACGAGTCCGCCGAGGGTGCCGTCGCTGTCGGATGCCGTGGTGCAGATCAGCAGGCCGGCCGCTGCCTCCCGGTTGTCCGTTTCCGGCCAGGCGTAGAGGCGTTCGCTTAGGCTCGCGGCGGAGTAGCCGCTGGTCATTGCGAGTTCCCGGATGAGGATGTGGGCCAGCGTGTGCACCAGCCAGTACCGTGGCGGTCTGAGACGCGAGTCAGCATTGACGGACTCGGCGGTCTCAGAGAAGCGCCTCTCGAAGTTGCGTTTGTGGGCTTCGCGGTGGGCGTTCCACAGCTCCGTCGCGTGGATCCGTTTCTCCCAGGAGGCGACGGCCTGCTCATCGAGCTGGAGGAAGATGCCTTCGCCGCGGTCCTCGGTGGCGACTGTCCAGGCCGGGCGTGGGGCACGGGTTAGTGGGGCGAGGCGCTGGGGTAGGTCGCCGACTCGGTCCATGTCGTCGATGCGGGTGAAACCCACGAGAGCGTTTACCTTCCGTAGCCGTTCGACGGCCAGCACCCGGACGATCTCGGGCCGCAAGTCGGCATCGCGGTCTCGTTTGGACAAGGTAAGTCCACTTGCCTCGTCCTCGTGGCGCAGGCCGAGTGGATCCTTTTGCAGGTAGCGCCATTCGGGGACGAGTAGATCCACCGGATCCCAGTCGCGAATCCACGCCTCCTGCTCCTCGGCCGACTCCGGAGGCGTCAGTGCAGCGGTGACAGCCGCGCTTACCTGATCGTCGGACAGTTCGGAGATGTCGACCTTGCCGTCGAGCACGTCACGGAGCGTTTCGAGGTCGTCGTGGTACCTGGTGAGCTTGTCGCCGAGCGCGACGCGGATTTGATTGGCGAGGTCGCTGGTGCGTTCCTGCTGGGACTCCGGCATCACGATGATCGACTGAGTCGCGGGGAACCAGAGGTTCGACGCGCCGACGAGCATGAGCCGGGTCTTGTTGCGGCACCGGTTCGGCTCGAACGCGTCAAGGTGCGGATGACGGCCTCGGCAGTCCGGCAGCTTGCTGCGCCCGGCTTCACCCTGGGCTTCGTTCATCGGCCGGCGCTGCTCACAGGATTCGCAGTGGATGACTGCTGATGCGCCCTTGCCTGCGGTCCGGTCGACCATCTTCAGTATTGGAAACTCTGCCTCTGGACACGCCTTGCCGTGATGCACCCACAGGTCGTATGGGAACTCGTCGAGGTGACCGTCGACGCAGGCGAGCAGGTACCGCGCAGGTACGGCGGTGCGCCTGGTCGCTTTGCGGCTGGCACTGCCCTTGCGTCCGGTGCACTTGGCGTGCTCGAAGCACGCCAGGTCGGTCCGGAACGGGTGGGTGTTGGTGTAAGAGAATTGCGAGAGCAGTCCGAGCATGTCGCAACCGGTGCACCGTAGCCATTGGGGGAAGACCCGTGCGGGAACGCCGAGGTCATTACCCTCAGTAGAGAGGCTTATCCTTTTCGGTTGCCATGGATGGGGGCGTAACTGCACGTCCCGTGAGCGCAGGAGCCTGGCGACGACCTCACGCAGCCGCGGAGCGCGAATCTGCGGAATCCCGTCGCGGCGACGCCAGATCCGGTCCCAGTCGTCGAGCCCAGTGGGCATGATCGTGAACTGGGGTAGGTCCATGATCGAACCGGGGCCATAGGTGTAGAGCAGCGACGACGGGCGGCCGGAACCAACCTTGGCGCGGTTGTGCTTGGTCGCCTTTTCAGCTTCCTTCTCCGCATCACCCAGCGGATCGACGGCGTTCGCGGCGTCGTAGACGAACCTGGCCTTGTCCGTCATGACGCTCCGTTCACCTCGGGCAGCTCCCATGTTGGGGCACCCGGTGGGGCAATGTAGAACAGGTTTTCCTTGATCGGACTCACCAGCAGGTTGATCTCCGGCTGTACCTCGCGCATGGAGTTGGCAACCACGAACGGCGGCGCGTCCCTCCCGCTGGCACGGGACTTGGCGTTCTCCGCACTCATCATCAGCGTGTCCTGCCGGCTGCCGTCGGCGACCTTCTCGTACACCAACGACTTGCGCAGGTCGGCCAGGTACTTGCGGCGCTTGTCCCACTGGTCGAGCCGGTTGAGTAGCCGCTGCCGTGCCCGATCTGCCGAGTCCTCGTCCGAGGCGTCCAGCACCCGGTCGACCAGCGCGTCGATCAGCTCGACAGCAAAGGTGCGCTGGCCGTCGATCCGGCCGGCGCTGTGCTCCGGCGAGAGCCCTTGCGACTCGGCGGCCTGCACCACCCGCGCAGCGCTGACCAGGACCCCATCGAGCCCTCGTTCCAGCGACGTCATCGAGAACGGGGTGACAGACAACGCCTCGACCTGGGCGTAAAAGGTCTCGTGGTAGTGGCGGAACTGCTCGAAGTGGGCCAAGTCACGGGGCCGTGCCCAGTTGCCCAGCGAGACCACCAGGCCCGGCCTGGCCGGGTCACGTCCGACCCGGGAGGACGCCTGAATGTACTCCGCAGTGTTCTTCGGCTGACCGACGACCAGCATGAGCCCGAGCCTGGCCACGTCCACACCGACCTGAAGCATCGACGTGGCCAGGACAGCATCGTAGGGACTCACGTCCCGGGCCGGCACCGGCTGATGCGCCTGCCGCAATGCCCGTAGCTCCCGCTTGCCAACGGTGGAGTCGAATCGCGCGGAGAACGGCACCGCCATCTGGTCCAGGGTGGCGGTGATATCGGCGCTGGAGACCCGAGAGGTGAGCTCGGCGACGTTCAGCGACCCGAAGTCCGTCCCGGTCCGGCTCGGCAGCAACGACCAAGGCCGCCTCTTGGCCAGCGCCGTCTGGATGTCGTCGCCCATGTACCTGGCCATTCCAGCCAGTTCTCGCGTGGCGCTGAAATAGCCGACCAGCGTCATGTACGGGTCAGCGACGTCACCGCACCGGTCCAGCAGCAACTGCGCACCCGCCATCAGCACCTCGGCGACCCGGATCTCAGCGGTCGTCAGGCGGACCCCTGTGGTGGACAGCCCGACATAGCGCCGACCCGGGAACTCCTCCGAGATTTCCTCCTCCTTGGAGAAGAACGTCGTGCCGGCGTCAAGCACCTGCGGTGGGAAGATCGTGACGTCTCGGCCGTACAGCGAGCGGACCTGGTCCGGGGCGTTGCGCGCGGTCGCCGTGGAAGCCACCACCAACGGCCGCACCCGATCACCGGCCGTCGTCCGCCAACTGGCCATTACGTCGATGGCCACCTCGAACAACCCGACCGTCGTCCCGAGAGCACCAGTGATCAGGTGCAGCTCGTCCTGAATGATGAGGTCGGGTGGCCTCAACCGTGGTGACGGGCGTACGGCCGCCTGCGGAAAACCGTCCTTGGTCTTGGGATGTTTGCTGCCCACGCTAATGTCACAGTGCCGGTAGTCGGCGTGCACGAAGCCGTGCCGCCCGCAGTGCCGCGATACGTAACCGAACAGCGACGCCGCCTCACCCTCCCGAGCCAGGCGGGCGAACTTGTCTACCGTGGCGATGAGGAAGGCGGGGGCGAGCCGGTAAATCTCCTCGTCCACAGTGAGGACCGGCAGACCGTCCGGCACCTCGCCACCGTCGGCGAACGGGCAGGACGCCAGGTCGTCGCCGCAGTACACGAACACCCGGCGAATCCCCTCGACAGCCCGCATGTTGCGGGCGCTGATCCGGCTGCCGCACCAGGGACACCGCTGAATTTGCAGCACTGTCAGCCGGTACCCGCTGCCCTTATTGGCCCGGTTGAGCTGCATTTCGGCCTCGTCGTACCGCTTCGGGCTGACATCCGTGCCCACCCACAGCCCGATCCGGAACGGCTCGGTGCCCCACGTCGCCTCGTCCTCCAGGCGAACTCGTTCCGCGGCGCACACCAGCGTCGTGGCGCGCTGGAACTGCTGCGCGGTGAGCAGCCGCAGCGTATACCGCATAAGCACGGCGACACCGCGCCCGCCGTCCAGCGACCCGTCGGAGGTATCGATAATGCCTTGCCGTCGGCGGATAGCGAACGTGTATGCGGCCAAACCCAGGTACGCCTCGGTCTTGCCGCCACCTGTCGGGAAGAACAACAGCTGCGCCTTGGCGAGATCCCCGGAACGTCGCGGTGCCGCCGGATCGCTCAACAACGGAAGCTGCATTAACACGAACGCGAGCTGGAAGGTACGCCACGAGTGCGCCTTCGGCCCCTCGGCGAGCACTGCCGCACGCGCCTGCTCGATGCTCTCCTTCGGGTTCTTTGCCCGACGCGCGGCCACCTGCGACTGAACCCGCTGGTCGGCCATCACCCGATTCATGAACCGGAAGCACCGCAACGCCTCGGGATCACCGAGCAGATGCTCCAGCCCTTCGGCAAGCTGCTGCTGAACCCTGCCCCCCTCCCGGACCGCGTCCAGCCCTTCGCCACGCAGATGCTCCGGAAGCGCCTCGGCGGCCGCTTTCTGACCTTCCAGCCAGCTCGCGTAGCCGTTCACAATCGGCTCCAGGCCGGCCCGCAGCTCCTCCTCGCTCGCGGACTCTAGACGCTTCATGTCCAACAGCGCCGTACCGATCTCCTCGGCGGTGGTCTGCGGCGTCTGACACGTCGGCAACCACGTCGTCCATACCGCGCGTGCCCTCCGCGCGCCATTGTCCACGTCCCAGTCGACCGAGCAGGTCCGACCCACGGCGAACTCCAGCCGGTCCCGATACTGCAACCGCAGCCGGCGCAGCTCGTCGTCACGCTCCGGACGCGTATCGGTCAACGGATCCGTGACCGGCAGAAACACGTCCTCGCCGCCCGCCTCGACCCGCAACTCGGTCTGGAAAAGCCAGGCGTTCACCGGGATCTTGCGCGGGGTTACCTGGTCATTGCACAACGCAATTTCGATGAGTCGGCAACTGCGCTCCGGATCGTCGTGGCGATCGATCCGAAGGACCACCTTGTCCTTCAACAGGACCGTCGTGGTCTTCCCCGGCATGAGGTCGGCTACGGCGATCTTCGCCGGGATGTCGACGGGGGTGCGCTTGTAACTCCGCATCCCGGCCTTGCCGTCCTCGACCTTCTCCTTGATCGGCTCATAGACACCCCACGACGCGGTCACCGTGAACTCCGTAACGCCCATGGGAAGCTGACAGCGCAGACCCATAGAGGCGGGAATCATCAGCCCACGCTTCTGCGGCTCGTCTTCCACCGCATCCTCGTCGGCGCCCGCACCGCTCTCCTCGACCGCAGTGACCGGCACCCCGCGGCTCTCCCGGGCGTCGAGGGCGTCACCGACATCGGTGACGGCGTCGTCGGACTCCGCGTCCTTCGGATCTTCATTTCCGGACTTGAGTCGCACCGGAGCAATCCGACCGACCAAATACACGACGTCCGGTGAGGCATCCAAGATCTCGTTGGGACCGTTCGCCGGGCCGAGCAGCTCACGTTCGAGAATGTCGACTAGGTCCTCGCGTGCAGTCCACGACCGTCCATCCGGCTCATATTTGAGCCGATACTGCCGTTCCCTTGTAGCCTTCTGCGGGGCGGTCACTCTTCGCCCCTTTCTTCGTCTTCATCCTCGGCGGGCGACGGCGCTTCACCCTGAGCCGCCGCACGTCGGTGGTTCTCCTCCAACAGCCGATCCAAGATCTCGACTCTCGCCTCTGGACTAACGGTCCACCGGGTCATCTGACGCCAGGTGTGGAAGCCGTGATCTAGCGCGACATTGTTCCACCCGTAGGCGTCCATCACAGCGTGGTCTAGCTCAATGTGGATTTCGCGCAGTCGAGCAACATCGCGGTCGGCCGAGTCGGGCGTATCTGGATCATTGACTAAACCGTAAAGCTCAGTGAGTCCCACCTCTCGTCGAGTCTGGATCTCCCGCCTGACGACGTCTAGCCTGAGCCCAATTTCGTCGAGTCGATCACTCTGCTCTGGACGCGGGAAGGTGTCGAAGCATGTGGACGGCGTGTAGGTGGGGTCGATGCGCATCGTCGTTCCATGCTTAATCGCCCAAAGTTGGTGCAGGCTGGACGACAGCACCGCCTGGTCCGAGTGTGAATCGGTTGCGAAAACCACAACCTTCTCATGGAATACCCGATCATTGGCTACGCGAGCAGGCATGACGGTCTTACTTACTCGCGCGATCACCAAAACCTCTCGCAGGCCCGCTATGGCCTTCCGCATGGCCGGTCGCGGACGAAGGAAGGTCCACCAAGGAGCCTCCCTAACAGGCTTCGCTTTTTTGGCGCGCTCAGGCAAAACCCGCTCTCGAACCCTATCGAACGGTTCGGAGAATTTGGAGGCGCAGATTTCGCAGCGACCCGTGAAGTCAATGACCCAGCGAGAGGCTGACAGGTCGAACCTGGAATTGAGGTCTTCTCCACTAAGGTATGGAATAAGGACATCGGAGTTCGCCGGATTCGTGGCAATCCATGCTTCTGCTTCGTGGGGTTCCAGAACGAAACCCATGCCAAGTACGATACATCCCTGGTAGGAGATCCCCACATTCTCCGTCAACCTCGTGACTGCGCCGTCAACTCTTCCGACGGCCTCCAGGAACGAGGAAATCCTATGCACTGCAATCCCGTCGGCGATTCTTGGCAGGTCGGTCGGAACGGGTCGCCGGGTTCCCCATGCCGCCGCGTATTCGAGGTTGGCGCTCGCTGCGGGCCAGGATTCACTTTGGATTGCCCGTGTAATCGTGAACCCGCTAGCGACCATGCGGTCAAGGCCGATTCTTCGGGTTGCGCCCTGCCAAACAGAGTTGGTAGCAATCAGACCGAGGTTACCATTTTCGGTCAATAGGGAAACGGCTCTAAGGAGGAAATATCCGACGAGGTCAGCACTCCCTCTTGTGCCGTTGGCTAGGACATTTACGAACCAGTCGCGAATGTTGGTTCCCGTGGTCCCGGTGAGCTTCTGGCCGCCGAGGAATGGTGGGTTGCCGACGATGGCGTCGAAGCCGCCGCGTTCCATGACGTCGGGTACGGCGAGGATCCAATGCAATGGCTTCCAGCGCTCGTAATCGGTCTCCACCGTCGGGGTGAGGCCGGCGTCAAGGATCTTGTCGAGCACGGTGCGGTCCGGTGTGCCGCCAGAGCCAGGGTAGGCCTGCTCGATGGCGATGAGAAGGTTCTCGTACGCCTCGCGCAGTGCCCTTCCTGGCTTGCCGCCGAGCCGTAGTCCGGTGGCGACCACGGCATCGGCGATGTCGGTGAGCTGTGCCGTGAGTTGTTGATAGTCGCGCCACTGGCGGCGTTTGGTTGTTGCCGAGCGCTGCGGGTCGCTGTCGTCTACCTCAGTGGCGAGCTTCTGGCGCAGTCGGGCTGCTTTGCGGAGGATCCCGTCGATGTCGAGGTCGAGCAGGCTCGGCTGATGAGGTGCGGTGTCGGGGTTGATGTGTTTGTGCTTGAGCTGCCGGGCGTTGGTGAGGCCGAGCAGGGCGTTGCCGTGCAGGATCTTGTCGTCGACGAAGGAGAATGGCAGCTTCGGGTCGAGTGATACCAGCCAGAGCGAGAGCTTGCACATCTCGACTGCCATCACGTTGATGTCGGCGCCATATAGGCAGGTTGCCACGATCGTGCGGATGGCGTGGGTCTGCTGTTCGTGCGGCGTGCCGACCGCGACGCCCTCACTGCGCCATGCCTCGACGAGGCGGGCGGCGAGGAAGCGGGCGGCGGCGACGAGGAACGCACCGGAACCGCAGGCGATGTCAGCGACCTTGAGGTCGAGGATACGGTCCGACGATACCGGTACCCAGCCGTCGACCTGCTGGTGTGGTCCCGGGTCGTAGACGAGCGGTTCGAGGGCGTAGTGGACGACCTCTTCGGCGAGAGCGCGCGGGGTGTAGTGGGCGCCTGCCGTCGCCCGCGACGGGGTTTCGACGACGAGGACGCCGCCGGGAACGACGACGAGAGGGCGGTTACGCAGGTCGCGGCGGAGGATGCCGATAAAGGGGCGGAGCCGGTCGCGTAGATGCTCGTCGGTCGTGACCGCGCGCAGCGCGCGTTCGGCGTCCTCGACCTTCGCGCTGTCCCGGATCGCTTTCTTAAGTGCGGACTTGGACGGTGCGGTGGCCGCCGGCTGGTTTTCCTTGACCCACGCGAGGATGGAGTCGGACAGGGCGGCGTCGGTCTGCGTCTCGGCGGCGAGTGTTTCGAGCTGGGCGAGGGGGATCTCGGGTTCTTCGCCCTCCTTGCCGATAAGGCCGACGACGACCTCGTCGACCTGCGTGCTGGAGTAACCGAGCAGGCCCTCGTAGATGTAGCCGATCTGCTCGACGTCGATGTCGCGGAAAGAGATCCTGCGGGCCGGCTGCCCCTTGAGCTTGGCGACCTGGACGGCGTCCAGGACCTCCAGCATCACCCGGTCACTGACGGTGATGGCGAGAGTGCCGCGGTCGTTGCGGGCGGTGAGGAAAGGGAAGCGGCTCGGGTCGAACAATGACCCGCCGTACGAGGGCAGGCGGATGTCTTCGAACGACGAGCCGTGAAACAGCGCCTGTGAGGTGGCCAGGAGCCGGTGCCAGGTGAGGTAGGTGGCGTCCAGTGCCTCGGTGCCTTCCTCACGGGCGCGGGCATCGAGGGCGTCCAGTTCTCCGCTGACGCCGTAGCCTGCGGCGAACAGCCGTCCCTGGGGCAGCAGGCCGCGTTCCTCGGCGAAGAGCAGGAACACCACCCGCATCATTACCGTGACGGCCGCCTCATATACGTGAGCGCGGTTGTCCGGCAGCGGATCGGGATCGGCGTCGAGGGCTGCTTCCGACAGGGCTTGGACGAGTAGTTCGACGGCGCGGCGGACCTGGGTGCCGAGCGCCTCGGTGACCTCTTCGGCGGCGGCGACGGATTGGCCGAACAGCTCGGTGAGCCGGTCTTGCGGTTTGCCGCCGACGAGTCGGCGGCGCTGGAGCAACTCGATGAATGCGTTGCGGGTTTGGGGTTCCTCGATCCAGGTCTGGGCGTCCACGATGCCTGAGGCGACCATGGTCTTCTCGCGGGCGCTGACGATCGCCCACCAACGGCCGTCGGTGACAACACCGATGGGAACCTTCGCCGTGCGCAGCAGTTCTTCCATGCGATCGATCGGGGTGGCGGCCCAGCCGTCGTTGAGCGGGTCGCGCAGGGAATCGACCGGGTCGGTGATGAGGACCAGCGCGCCGGTCAGGTCGCCGTGGACGAGGGCGCCGTTGGGTTGTACGGTCACGGCGTGATTCGGTGAGCGCACGCTCGCGATGCCAGTGTCGGTGCGGTAGGTGTCGCCCCAGCCGAGGATGTCGCGCACCACGACGTCCACCCAGGTGTCGCGGGCTTGGCGGTAGAGATCCAAGGCGGCGTCCCCGGGCTGCTTGTCCCAGTTCTCCCATGCCTTCTCAAACGCCGGCTTGGCATCCTTCAGTGCGGCGAGCGCGTTGCGTTCCAGCTGCGGCATGCCCTGCGGCCAGACTCGCCGCAGCGCCGGCACGGCCAGGAACGGACCGTCTGTGTCGACCAGCTCCAGCCACCCGCGGTGCAGATCGGCAGCGGTCGGTGCGTGCTTGCGGATCATGCCGCGACCCTCCCCGCTTCGGCATCGGCCAGGGTCAGCGCGAAGACGACTGCGGCAGCTGACACGTGCGGCTTGATGTCGCGGTATCGCTCACGGATGCTGGCGATCTCACGCTGTTCCTCATCGTCCAGGCTCGCCAACCGGTCCTCCATCGCGCGTAGGTCGCGGCGTCGCTGGGCCTGCTGATCGTCGGTGAACAGGAGTTCTTCCTGGCTGCGGATCTCGGCGGTCAGCCGGTCGCGGGACTCTTGCAGGTTCGTCCGGAACGCGCCGAAGATTTCCCGTGCTCGGGTGACGTCGGAGTCCCGGCGTGCCTGTAGCGCCTCGGTGACCTTCTCCTGCCGGCTCGCGGCCTTGCGGGCCATCGCGGTCAGCAGACGGGCGCGCAGCCGGGAGTCCTCGGCGTTCCACAGGTCCGCAAGTGCGGCGCGTACGGGTTCATCGGCCAGGGCAAGGTCGTGCGTGTCGAGTGTCTCGTCGAGAACCTGCTCTACCTTGGCCTCGGCCATCGCCTGGCCGTGGACCCGGACGCCGGTGAGGAACACCTCCTCGTGCAGGCGCAGGCCGCCCCGGCCGACGAGAACCAGGCGGGACACCGCGGCGACACAAGACTGTGGCAGGCCGTCGACGATGACGGCGGTGACCCGGTGGACAGGGGAGTCGACGCTGAACAGCGCGCTGCGCAGCACACGTGCCGAACGTTGCATCAGAGCGTGCCCGAGGTGGATGTGGACCAACTCCTTGTGGCGACCCTGCGCGGCCTTGTCGTCGAACGTGATCGGGCGGGGCACGCCGGGCTCGCTGCGGGTGTCCAGGCCACGTAACGCCGACTGCCATGCCGAGCCGAGGTTGGGTACGCGGAAAACCTCGGCGTCGAGGTCCTGGGCGAAGCTGTCGTCCAGTACTAGCGGCGGCTGCGCGGTGAGGGTCAGCGCGGTGTCGACGACCCGGCGGGCGTTTGCGGCCGTCAGGTGCATCTCCGCCTTGCGGACGTCGTAATTGCGGGACAGCTCGGTCAGCTGACGGTTGAGCGTGATGCCGCCGGCGAGAGCGCGGGTGATCACCGAGTTCCCGTCGTCAGGAGCAGGCGGCCTGCCTCTGCGGCCGGCCGCAGGCGGATTGAAGTGGTCCTGTACGGCGGCGGCGATCACCTGGTTGACCGAGCCCAGGTCAGCCGCGACCGTGCCGACCTTCTTGGCGATGTGCTCGATCAGGAAGTTCATGTCCCGCGCGTACGGGGTCTCGGTCGAGTCCGGCACCAACTGGTAGATCTCCGGGGTGTGGTTCTGGCCGTATCGGTCGATGCGGCCGATCCGCTGCTCCAGGCGCGACGGGTTGAACGGGATGTCGAAGTTGACCAGCCGGTGGCAGTGGTCCTGCAGATCGATGCCTTCGCCGGCCGAGTCGGTGGCGACCAGCACTCGGACCGGGTACCTGGCGGGGTCCTTGGTGAACTGGTCGCGGATCAGTTCCCGCTCGTCTGCCGGCGTAGAGCCCTGGATAGTGGCTAGGACATCGCGGTAGCCGCGCTGCGCCAGCACGCGGGCGATCCAGTCCAGCGTGGCGGCGTACTCGGTGAAGACGACGACCCGCTCGTTAGTGAACGTCTTGCCGTCGGGGCGGCAGATCGCGTTGAGGAAGCTGATCAGCGCGTCCAAGCGGGAATCCGGGCGGTTCTCGTAGCGGCGGCCCCAGTCGATGAGCTTGTCGATCTCGTCGTTGGTTGCCGTCACGAGCGCATGGGAACCCTTGCTCTGCCGCAAGGTGGTGAACTCGGGATGCTCGATGTCGCCCTCCTCCTCGTCGGACTGTCCGCTACCGAGCACCTCCTGGTAGTACTGCTCCTCGTCCTCAATAGCCAGCCGGCCGCCGTCAGCCGCCTCCTCGTACAGCTCCAGCGTTCGGGCGAACGCCCAAGGGCTGGACAGGAACCGTTTCTTCAGCAGCATGGCCACGATGCCGCCGGCACCCGATTTGCCGTTGGCGCGAGCGCTGTCAGCGATTATCCGAGCGAGGGTGCTGAACTGCCGCTGCTCCTCATCGCTCGGCGTGAAGACAATTGGTCGGAGCACTCGCTGGTGGAAGCCCTTCTCCGGCAGGTCGGTCTTCAGCCGGCGGACCGCGATGTCGCGCAGCGCACGTTCGTCGAGGTTGGCGCCCCGGGTGAATCTGCGCCCGTCGATCATCTCCAACAGCGCCGTGAACGACTCCGAGTACCCGTTGTGCGGTGTGGCACTGAGGAAGAGCCGGTGCTCACATCTCTCGGCGAGTGCTTTGGTCGCCGTCGTGCGGTGGCTGTCCACGGCGTAGCCGCGCCGGCCGGACGCGGTAGTGGGGCTGGCGGGTGCGACGTGGTGCGCCTCGTCCACCACCAGGACGTCGAAGGAGAAGCGCCGGGCGGTGGCCGTGTCCGCCACGTCGGCGTACACGTCGCGCAGTAGCCGCTGTGCCCGCAGACTGGGTAGCCACGACATGCTGACGATGACCCGGGGGAATAGCCGGAAGGGGTTAGCGTTCAGTCCGTGGCTGCGTCGGACGGTCGCCATCAGGTCGCTGTTGACGATGACGAAGTCGAGACCGAACTTCTCGCGCATCTCGTCCTGCCATTTCAGGGCGAGGCTTGGTGGGCACACGATGATCACGGTGCGGGCTCGGTGACGCAGCAACAGCTCCTGGATGACCAGGCCGGCCTCGATCGTCTTGCCCAGGCCCACGTCGTCGGCGAGCAGCAGGTTGGTGCGCGACGACTGAAGTGCGCGCCGCAGCGGCTCCAGTTGGTATGCCTCGACGTTGGCGCCGCTGCGGAATGGAGCTTGGTAAGAGTTGGCGTCCGCAGAGGTGACCGCGCCCCACCGCACCGCGTCGACGAACGCGGCGAGCGTGTTCGGGTCGTCGAAGGCCTCCGGGCTGATGGCCTCGGGGAGACCTTGATCTGGTGCGACCGTGTGGCCTACCTCCAGCTCCCAGACGACCGAGAGCTCCTGGCCGAGGCGGTCCTCCTCCAGCGACTGCAGCACCACCACATGCGTCAGGCCGGCTGCGCCCTCGTCGGCGGGGCTGCGGGGCAGACCCTGCGGGCGCACCTCGACCACGGCCCAGGTAGAGCCGCGTACGGTAACCACTTGGCCCGACTCAGGCAAGAGCGGCACGGCGAATCCGGGCTCATTGCCGGTCCGCGGGTTCGCCATGATCGTCACGTCAGTGTCTTCCCCTCGTTGGTCACCGTCCGCCATTCTCCACAGGCCTTGCGATTTTCGCAAGGTCGTGGATAGGCTTGGTGTCGTGTCAAGCGTCGTCGAGCGAGTCCTGGGTCTGATCGAGGCATCCGGGATGAGCCGTCGCGCCTTCGGGCAGCGCATCGGCCTCGACGAATCGAAGATGTCGAAGTCCCTCAGCGGTGCGCGCCGGTTCTCCTCGGTCGATCTCGCCCGCATCGCGGAGCTATGCCAGGTCACCGTGGACTGGCTCATCACGGGTGACGAGCCACCGCTGGCGATGGCCGCGCGAACCACCGGCGGCAGCGCCACCACCGCGATTACCGCCGCGCGACGGTACAGCACGTTGCGCGCCGACATGGCCTCGCTCGGCTACCCGCAGCCCTGGCGACCGCTGACCGGCGGGCCCAAGGGTGGTGGGTACGCGGACCAAGGGCGCCGGCTCGCGCAGGAAGCCCTCACGCGCGTCACACAGGCGGGTCGGTCGGTCGCGACCGGCAACCTGGCCGACGTGATCGAGGTGGTCTTCGGCGCCGACGTCGCCGTCGTCGAACTCGGCCCGGGATTCGACGGCCTGGCGACCTCGTCCGAGCACGTCAAGCTCGTCGTCCTGGCCACCTCGCACGTGCCCACCCGGCAACGGTTCACCCTCGCCCACGAGCTGGCCCACTTGCTCACCGACGACGACCAGGACGTCCACCTCGACCGGGACGTCTACGACAAGTCGCAGGCCAAGGACCCGAGCGAGATGCGGGCCAACGCCTTCGCCGCCGCCTTCCTCATGCCCGAGGACATACTCCGCCGCGCCGCCGGCACCACCGGCTTCACCGACGACACGTTCGCCGCACTCGCCTGCGACCTGATCGTGACGCCGACCGCATTGGCGTACCGGCTACTGCAGCTGCGGCTCATCGACGCGGGCACCTGCGACCGCTTCAAGTCCCTCACCGCCGCCAAGGCCGCGCACGCAGCCGGCCGGGGCGAGGCGTTCGCACACCTGGTCACCGAAGCGGCCCGACCACGCCCACCCGGGCTTCTCGTCCGCGACACCTACGCCGCCTACGAAGCCGGCGCGGCGACCCTGCGCCCCTACGCAAGCCTGCTCGGAGTCGAGGTCGACCAACTCAGGCGCGAGATCGAGTTGGAGCACGGAACTCACGATGCCCCATGACCGAGTTCCTGTTTCCGGACAACACCGTCCTGTGCAACTTCGCCGCCGTGGACCGGCTCGACCTGCTCAAGGCGGTTCTCGACGGACGGGGCCGCTGGACCGCAGCGGTCGCCTACGAGGCAAGCCAATCGGCGAACGTCCTTCCCGCCCTGCACCGGCTCGCCTCGGACGGCTGGCTGGGCGAGGCGATCGAGATCACCGACGAGTCCGACATCAAGCAAGTTAGCCGCATCCGACGCGCCGTGTTCGGCGGCACAGACGACAAGCCTCTCCAGCACCTCGGTGAAGCGGAGACCTGCCACGTGATCGAGCACTGGCCGGAATTCGCCGGCTCGTGGTGGATCTCCGACGACCAGGAGGCCCTGCGATTTGCCCGCTTCCGCGGAATCACCACGCGCGAAACGATCGACCTCGTCGCCGTCGCGGTCATCAACGGTGACCTGCTCACCCGCGAGGGCTTCGAGCTGATGCAGGCGATGTCCCAGCAAGGGCGGTACCTCCGGCTGCCCGCCTCGGCAGCCGATCTCACCCGCTGACAACGGCCGGTTACCGTACGAGTGCGGAAGCGCATGGGAGGGGATGAAGTGGACGAGCTCTTCGACCTCGCCGGCGGCACCGCCGTGTCCGGGTCACCGGCTTCGGCGGAACTCTCAGTCTTCGACCGCACCTTCCCGGCGCGGGTCGCGGTGCTCATGCGATCCCGCCCGATCACCGAGACGATCGTCGCCGCGAACCGGCAGGGCTGGCCGGCGGCCACCTATGACGTCGCGACGTTCGCCCTCGCCGCCATTGATCTGGTCATTGCCCAGCAGGGCTTCGCGGAGGAAGCCACTTACGACGACGTCGTGGACGGCCTCACCACGCTCGCCCGCCGTACCGCACCGGAGCGGCCCGCATCGGAACACCGCCGCGTCGGCGAGTACACCGTCGACGCCCTCCTGAACCGGGGCGAGCGCGAGGCGCCGTTCACCTACCGGATCAGCGACTTCACCGACGAGGCCCGGACCCACCAGCGGCGGCAGGTGCAGTTCCGGCTGCTGATCGAGCGAGAGGACCCGGTGCGCGGCGAGGTCGTCCTCAACGCCACCCGCGACGCGATCAACGCGCTGGTCGGTGGACTGGAATTCGACGTCGAAGACGAGCAGGTCGCCAACGAGGTGCTACTAGAACGGCAGCTGGCCAAAGGAGCGTTCGACGCCGCGGAACGCGCCGCGGTCCGAGCTCGGCTGCTGTCGGTCTCGCTCGCCGAGGACCTCCGCGAGCTGATCAAGAACACCCGCCGGGACCTGCGTGCCGTCATCCAGGAGTGGGCAACAGTCGTTCCGCAACGCCTGGCCACGGCCCGGGAACACATCGCCGGCCGGATGGAGGCCGAGCATCGCCTGCTCGCCAAGGTCCGCGAGTCGCTGGAATCCGACGACCAGCAGGTGACCATGGCGGCAGCCCGGATCGCCGCGCTGCTCACCGAATGTTCCCGTCGGCACGACGCGCTGCACCGGCAGGTCATCGCCGCTCGCAGTGTGTTCCTAGACGAGTAGTTCCGATGTCCGGTCAGTGGTCGTAGGCGATCAGGGACCGGGTGACGGGTGCGCCGG
>NZ_JBHMIM010000062.1:0-35769 GCF_048060115.1 Micromonospora sp. LOL_023 | reverse complement strand
GGGTCGCACCGCCCGGCTGGGTCGCACCGCCCGGCTGGGTCGCACCGCCCGGCTGGGTCGCACCGCCCGGCCGGGTCGCCAGGTTGCCGGGTTGCGCGGTGCCCGACTGCGCCGGGTCCGCCGTCGGGGACATGCTCAGCGCTCCGTACGCTCGGCCACCGCGAAAGAGTACGTCACACCGGTCAGTTGCTCACTTTCGGTCCACAGCCGCCGGGCCGCCACGGTGTCCCGGGCCCGCGACGAACTGCTGGCCGGCACCGGTGGTCCGATTACCCCGAACCGGCGGGCCGGGCCCCAGTAGCTGCCGCCGGTGACGCCCGGATCGGTGGCGGCGCGCAGGCTCGGCAACGCCCCATCGGCCGGCTGCATCCGGATCATCCGCTCGATCCGCGACGGGCTGCCGCCGGTGGACCGGCCGGCGTGCCGGCCGATCTGCGTCGAGGTCAGCCCCGGGTGGGCGGCGACCGCGCGGGCCGCCGACCCGGCCTCGGTCAGCCGGCGCTGCAACTCCGTGGTGAACAGCAGATTGGCGAGCTTGCTCTGCCCGTACGCCGACCACGGCCGGTAGCGGCGGTGCTGCCAGTTGAGGTCGTCGAAGTCGATGCCGCTCATCCGGTGCGCCAGGCTGGAGACGGTGACGACGCGGGCGGCCGGTGCGGTCAGCAGTCGCGGCAGCAGCTCCCCGGTGAGCGCGAAGTGGCCCAGATGGTTGGTGCCGAACTGCAGCTCGAAACCCTGCCGGGTGCGCCCCAGCGGCGGCACCATCACCCCGGCGTTGTTGATCAGCAGGTCGAGCTGGTCGTACTCGGCCTGGAAGTGGTCGGCGAACGCGTTGACCGAGTCGAGGTCGGCCAGGTCGAGCGGTGCGCCGCTGACCTCGCCGGCCGGCCGCTCGGCCCGGATCCGGTCGAGCGCGGACTCGCCCTTGCTCTTGTCGCGGTAGGTCAGCACCACGTGCGCGTTCTTGTGCGCCAGCATCCGGGCCGTTTCGAAGCCGATGCCGGTGTTCGCCCCGGTGACGACCGCCACCCGTCCTGTCTGATCCGGAATGTCATCGTGTGTCCACTTCCGCATGCCTACCCACCCCAACCTCTCGCCCATGTTGACGCCCGCGACAAGCTTTACTCCTTCGACCCAATCTGTCAACCAGTGCGGGCACCCGCCTTCGGCGATCTTGCACTTATCGACCGACAAATAAGACAAAAGCTCTCGATAATTGCAAGATCGTCGGGGCGGGGCGGGGCGGGGCGGGGTCAGGGGGTGAAGAGGAGGCGGATGACCGGGTGTACGGCGGCGGTCGCGTCGTCGCCAAGGGTGGCGGGTAGCGCGCCGGCCAGCCAGAGGGTGGCGAAGCCGTGCACGATCGACCAGGCGGCGAGCTGGGCGTTGTCCTGGTCGTCGGGTGGCACCCGGGGGTCGGCGAGGCTGTCCCGCAGCGCCTGCCCGGCCCGCTGTCGGGCGGCCACCACCTCGGGCGCGTCGAAGTGCAGCAGGCTCGGCTGGAACATCACCTCGAAGTGCGCCCGGTGGGTCACCGCGAACCGCACGTACGCCCGACCGGCCGCCAGGATGTCGCCGCCGGCACCTTCGATCTCCTCGGCGAGCAGTCCCAGGCCCTCGACGGCGATCGCGGTGAGCAGGCCGGTCTTGTCGCCGAAGTGGTGCGCCGGGGCTGCGTGCGAGACGCCGACCCGGCGGGCCAGGTCGCGCAGGCTCAACGCGGCCGGCCCGCTCTCGGCGATCGTCGCGCTCGCCGCGTCGAGCAGGGCCCGGCGCAGGTCGCCGTGGTGGTACGGCTGCGGCATCTGGCGTTCTCCAATCTTGTCGTTGACAAGATGCTACCCGACGTGAGTATCTTGTCGATGTAAAGATCGTGGCGCGCGGGAGCGACGACCAAAGGAGATACCCCTGATGAGTACGGCGGACAAGTGGCTCACGGTGATCGCACTGGTCAGCGTGCCGACGGTGATGTTCGGCGGCTACTCGCTGATGCGACTGACCGGTGCCGGCAAACTCAACGCCTACCAACTGTCGCTGTTCAAGGCCGGGCACGCGCACGCCGGGGTGCTGCTCGTGCTGACCCTCACCTCGCTCGGCATCGCCGCCCGCGCCGGGCTGTCCGACCCGTACACCTGGGTGGTCGGTGCCCTGCTCGCCGCCGGAACGATCAGCCAGTCCGGCGGCTTCTTCCTCCATGCCGCGATCGGCCGACCCGGCAAATGGTCGGTCGGCAACACGTTGACCGTGCTCGGCGCGGCGGCACTCACCATCGCCCTGCTGTCGCTCGCCTACGGTGTCGCGACCAGCTGAGCAGGCCGTAAGGGTTCCACAACAACTCGACCGGGGTCGCGGCGACCCTTTCCGCCGTACGCTGGTCCGCGTGTTGAAACGCTTCTTTTCCGGCCCGATGGGTTGGGCCCTGACCGTCGTCGTCGTCGCCGGTGTGATCTTCGGCGGCTACTGGTTCCAGCCGTGGAAACTCGTCACCGACGACGTCGTCGACGAGTCCGTACCCGTGGTCCAGGCCCCCGATCCGGCCCCGACCCCGGACGCGGACCCGACCCCGGAAGACACTCCCAGCGAGAGTCCCAGCGTGAGCCCGAGCCCGGCCGGCAACCAGCTGCTCGCGTCCGGCGAGTTCGTCACCCACGAACACGAGACCACCGGCACCGCCCAGGTGGTCCAGCTCGGGGACGGCCGCCGCCAGCTCGTGCTGCGCGACTTCGCCACCTCCAACGGCCCGGACCTGCGGGTCTGGCTCTCCGACCAGCCGGTGCTCGAAGGCCAGGCAGGCTGGTTCGTCTTCGACGACGGGCAGTGGGCCGAGCTGGACCGGCTCAAGGGCAACCAGGGCAACCAGGTGTACGACATCCCGGCCGACGTCGACCTGACCGAGCTGACCAGCGTATCCATCTGGTGCAAGCGGTTCTCGGTCTCCTTCGGCGCCGCCGACCTCACCGCCTGAGCGGTCCGCGATGAGCCCCCCGACCTCCGCCGGCCCACCCGTCCGGGTGCTTGTCGTCGACGACGATCCAACCGTGTCCGATGTGGTGCTCCGCTACCTGGAACGGGCCGGCTACCAGGTCGACCGGGCCGCCGACGGGTTCGCGGCGTTGGCGGCGGTCGACCGGGCGGCACCCGATCTGGTGGTGCTCGATTTGATGCTGCCCGGGATCGACGGCTTGGAGGTGTGCCGGCGGCTCCGGCAGCGGGCGGTCACCGTGCCGGTGATCATGCTGACTGCGCTCGGCGAGGAGGCGGACCGGATTCTCGGCCTGCAGCTCGGTGCCGACGACTACGTCACCAAGCCCTTCTCCCCCCGGGAGCTCGTGCTGCGGGTCGGGTCGGTGCTGCGCCGGGCCGGCTCCACCGCAGCCACCGGCTCGCCCGGTGCCGACCCGCCCGGTGCCGACCCGCCCGGTGCCGACCCGGCCGGCGACGGCCCGGCGAGCGCCGGCCCGGCCGCCGGGTCGACGATCGTCGACGGAGACCTGCTCCTGGACACCGGCCGGCGGCTGGCCCGCCACCGGGGTGCCCACCTCGCGCTGACGGTCCGCGAGTTCGACCTGCTGCTGCACTTCGTCCGGCACCCGGCGCGGGTGTTCCGCCGCGACGAACTGCTCGCCCAGGTGTGGGGGTGGAACTTCGGCGACCAGTCAACCGTGACCGTCCATGTGCGACGACTGCGGGAGAAGGTCGAGGACGATCCGGCGCAGCCACGCCGAATCGTCACCGTCTGGGGCGTCGGCTACCGCTACGAGCCGGTGACCGGCAATGCTTGACCTGCCACCGGGCGACATCTTCGTGATCCTCGCGGTCGGGCTCAGCGCGTCGCTGCTGGTCGGGCTGCCCGGCGCGGCAGCGCTGCGGATGGCCCGTCGACGCACCATCACCGTGCACGTCACCGTGCTGCTCACCATCACCGTGCTGGCGGTGCTCGCCGGGGTGGTCGGTGCTGCCCAGGCGATGTTCCTGTCCGCCCATGACCGTGACGTGGTGCTGCTGGTCCTTGCCGGTTCCGGAGCGGTCAGCCTCGGTATCGGCTGGTGGCTCGGCGGCCGGCTGGCCCGCGACGCGGTCTGGGCCGACCAGCTTCGCCAGCGGGAACGCCAGGCCGAAGCCAACCGCCGGGAACTCGTCGCCTGGGTGTCGCATGACCTGCGTACCCCGCTGGCCGGGCTACGGGCGATGGCCGAGGCGCTGGAGGACGGTGTCGTCGCCGACCCGGTCACCACCGCCGAGTACCACCGGCGGATCCGGGTCGAGACCGACCGGATGACGCAGCTCGTCGACGACCTGTTCGAGCTGTCCCGGATCAACGCCGGCGCACTGCGGCTGTCGCTGCGTCCGGTGCAGCTGGCCGAGGTGGTCTCCGACGCGCTCGCCTCCGCCGCGCCGCTGGCCCGGGCGCGCGGTATCCGGCTGGCCGCCGCCGAGTTCGGCTGGCCGGCGGTCGTCGCCAGCGAACCGGAGTTGGCCCGCATCGTCGGCAACCTGCTGCGCAACGCGGTCCGGTTCACCCCGTACGACGGGGTGGTGCAGGTCAGCGCCGGCCGCGACGGGGAGCATGCCTGGCTGGCGGTGGCCGACACCTGCGGTGGTATCCCCGAAGCCGACCTGCCCCGGGTGTTCGACGTGGCGTTCCGTGGCGAGCCGGCGCGCAGCCCGACCGCGGCTGCCGCGACGGCCCAGGCTGATCCCAGGTCGACCGGCGGTGGGCTCGGCCTGGCGATCGTCCGGGGACTGGTCGAGGCGCACGGCGGCCGGGTCGAGGTGGCGAACGCCGGCGCCGGCTGCCGGTTCCTGGTCCACCTGCCCGCCGCCGCCCGCTGACGCCGGACTCCACCGGTCCAGCCGGTCGGCCCGGCGTTGCCGGTCGAGCCCACCCCGGAGCCGGCCGAGCCGGTCGATCACCTCGCCGCCGTACGGGACTTCGAGCAGCAGTTCGTCGCGATGATGGTTCAGTCGGGATTCCCCCAGATGACCGCCCGGGTGCTGGTCAGCCTCTTCCTCAGCGACAGCGGCTCGCTCACCGGCGCCGATCTGGTCGCCCGGCTGCGGGTCAGCCCGGCATCCGTCTCGAAGTCGATCGTCTTCCTGGAACGGATCGGCTTCGTCACCCGGCAGCGGCCGCCCGGTCAGCGCCGCGACCGGTACGCCGTCGACGAAGGCCTGTGGTACCGCTTGGTCGTCCGCGACTCGAACGGATCACCGCCGACTGGCAGGAGTTCCTGTCCGCCCGCACCGTACGGAAGGAGCCGGATGCTGACGTCCGTGCCACGCTGATCCCGTACGAGGATGACGCTGACAGGACAACCGGATGTCGAGAGGACGGGCGAGATGGGCACCGGTCCGCGTACCGGCGACCAGCGGCGGCGAGCCGGTCTGCTCGGCTGCCTCGCGGCACTGGTGATGCTCGCCTGCACCGGGCCCGCCGGCGAGGCCGGGCAGGAGCGGCCGGCTGGCGACGGCCAGCAGCCCGGTGAGCCCGCGTACCGGGTGCTGGTCTACAGCCGGACCACCGGCTTCCGGCACGATTCGATCCCGGCCGGGGTCGCCGCCGTCGGCGACCTCGGCGCGGCGCACGGCTTCGCCGTCGACGCCACCGAGGACCCGGCCGATTTCACCCCCGACAACCTGCGCCGGTACGCCGCCGTGGTTTTCCTCAACACCAGCGGTGACGTGCTCGACGACGCCGGCCGGGCGGCCTTCGCGGCGTACATCGGCGACGGTGGCGGGTTCGTCGGCGTGCACGCGGCCGCCGACACCGAACACCACTGGCCCTTCTACGGCGAACTGGTCGGCGCCTACTTCGCCCGCCACCCGCAGGTGCAGCCGGCCACCGTCGAGGTCGTCGACCGGACGCACCCGGCGACCGCGCACCTGCCGACACGCTGGGAACGCACCGACGAGTGGTACGACTACCAGGCCGACCCGACCGGCGCGCGCATTCTCGCCACCCTCGACGAGACCAGCTACGCCGGCGCCGAGATGGGGCAGCCGCACCCGCACGTCTGGTGCAAGACGCACGCCGGGGGCCGTGCCTTCTACACCGGTGGCGGGCACACCATCGAGGCGTACGCCGAACCACAGTTCCGCGCCCACCTGCTCGGCGGCATCCGCTACGCCGCTGGCCAGCTGCCCGCCGACTGCAGTTCGGCAAACTATCCATGATCTGATTGAACACGGAGCGTGATCTGGTGCACGCTGCAGACCGGCCCAAGCCCGGCCGCAGCAACCTCCCCGAGGAGGAGCGCGTGTCAGAACCATTCCGTACCACCTTGCACCATCTCGCCGCGTCGGCCGCCGCCCGGTCCGCGTCGCAACTACCGCGCGACGCCCGGCTGATCCACCGCCGCGACGAACGCGAGCAGCTACTGGCCGGCAGCTTCGTCGACAGCCTCAGCGGGCTCGTCCCGGCCCGCCGGATCGGCCCGTTACGCACCCCCGGCGGGGTCGACGTCTGGTACGAGGCGTACGTCGCCGCCCGGCGCGTCCAGGTCAAGGAGGTCGGCGCCAGCGCACCGGCGTTCGTGTTCACGCAGTCCCGGCCGGCGACCGTGCAATGCACCGGCACCGTCGTCGACATCGAGGCCGGCACGGTGTGGATCCGCGGCGACCTGTTCGGCGGCCTACCGGCCGACGCGTACGCCGGCCTGCCGGTCACCGGCGGGACGCTCACCCTCGGTACGGCGACGGTGCACGGCGACGTCATCGAGGTGCCCGCCCCGCTCGCCGCGGTGCTCCGGCTCGACCCGGCGCCGGATCCGGCACCGGGCGGTGCGCACGGCGGCTGCACCACCGCCGAAACCGGCACCGAGCTGCCCGGCTCCGTAACGTTCCGGTTCCGGACCGGGGCGGTCGAGCTGGTCGGCGACCCCGGCGCGGCGAAGGCGTGGGCGCAGGAGTTCCGGTTCGGCCCGGCCACCGGACGCTGGACGTTCGTCGAGCGGCTCTGGACGCTGGTGCTCGGCTACGCCGTCGAACCGGCCCAGGTCGACGGCACCCCGATCGGCGCCGACCCGGCCGGCAACCCGCTGGTCGGTTTCGCCGGCACCGGCGCGGTCCACGACGCCGGACTCGGCCTGCCGGTGGTGGTCGCCGCCGACCCGGCGATCCTCGGCGAAGCGTCCACCGCCGCGACCTGGCTGCTGCGGGTGACCGGCCTGACCGCCCGCTGGTACGCCCCCGATCCGCGCGAGCACCCGCTGGACAGCGCCTGGATCGCGATCGCCGCGTCCAGCGCGACGGTGCTCGCCGAGCCGGTCGCCCCGCTGGCGCCGCCGGTCGCCCATGACATCCAGTTGTGGGCGATCGCTGGCGGCGGCGGGCACCGGCTCGGCTGGCGGCAGACCTACGACGACACGTTCTGGCTGTTCTACCGCTGTGACAGCGTCGACGGCGAACACCTGATGGTGACCAGCACCAGCGAGGTGGCCCTGGACCGGCCGGTGACCACCGCAGGGCAGCCGGTGCCGACCCCGACCGGGCCGGGCACGTTGCTGCTGGCCCGCCACGACGGCGAGATCACCGCGCTGCTCGGCGCGGCCGTCCCGGCGGATGCCCACCGGCACCACCAGTTCGCGTTGCGCAATGCGTTGCTGTGGACCACGATGCCGGCGTTCGGCTACGTCCGGGGCACCCTCGCCGGGCCGGCCGGACCGACCGCCGCCGGCCCGATGCTGATCGACAACGGCACCGCGCAACTGGCGTTCGGCCTGCACGCCTGGGCACCGACGCTGCCCGACCCGTACGTGTCGAACGCCGCATTGCTCCGGCCCCGGATCGGGCGGGAACCCCCGCCGGCGGCGTTGATCTGCCGGATCGTCTGGACCGCGCCAGCCGACGTGACCGTCGGGTTCGAAGGCCAGCTCGGTGCCGAGCTGGCGGTCACCGGCCGGGTCGCGTCGCCGGACACGCCGGCACCACCGCCGAAGTCCACCGGCCCGGACGTCGGACCGACCCAGGTCGGACAGGGCCGGCTGGGACTGGACAAGAAGACCGCGGCGCAGTGGGACGCCGCCCGCCGGCTGGAGTTGGAGCTGCGCGGCCAGCGGGTGCAGGCCGCCCAGCACGCCGACAGCGAATCGGTCGTCCTGATCGACCGTTACCTGTCCGAGGTGCTGGGACCGCCGCCGAACCTGCTGCTGCTGGACGTCTCCACCAACCAGGATCTGCTCGGCGTCGGGATCGGGGTGGGCCCCAACCATCCGGGCGCCGCCGGCTCGCACTCGCCGGCCAGCGCCGGTGGCTTCGCCGTCGCCGGACTGGCCACCCGGACCGAGGTCGCCGCGCTGCGGGTGCTGGCGCTGCCGCAGGTGCAGTGGGAACCGGTACGCACCCTCGACGCCGACCAGGACGTCGCCACCCTCGGACTGTTCCCCACGCCGCTCGCCTCGGCCACCGACGGCGGCGCCACCCAGCTCGGTGCCCGCTCGCAGCGGCTGGTGCCGGTGGTGCCCGCCGACGCGGTCGCCGGCACGCTCGCCGCGTTCGGCGACGGCACCCCGGTCGGGGTGCGGACCACGTTCCCGTTCGGACTGATCGCGGCGGTGACGGTGCAGCCGTACGACAGTGGGCCGCGCCCGGCCGACCTGCTCGGGCTGACCCGGCCCGAATTCGACGACTCCCTCGGCGGCATCCAGATCACCGCGCACGCCGAAGGCGGCCGGCCGGGTGGCGGCGGTGTGTCGGCGACCTTCGCCGGCCGGATGCGGCAGCTGATCAACGGTGTCGAACTGCCCACCGGGGATCCGGTCGGGCTGTCGGTGCTCGGCTCCGTCGCCGACCCGGCCGGCAGCGTCGAGGCGATCTTCAACAGCGACATGGCGGCCGAACCACGGGTGCCGGTGACCCGAATCGACCTCTCCGGCTACGGCGCCAGCAACTTCAGCGACTGGAACAACCCGTTCGCCGCATTCTCCGCCACCGCCAAGGTGCAGTTCCGGGTGATGGGTGGCCGGACCGCGATGGAGATCATCAAGGTCAACACGGTGTTGCATCCGTGGGGAATCCGGGTGACCCGCTCGGTCACCGTCGAACGCCGCCCCGGTGGTGGCGTGATCCGCCGCGACAGCGGCTGGCAGGCGTTCACCCCCGGACTGTTCGACTACCGGTACGCGCGTACCGACGGCACCATCGCCGTCGCCCCGTACGTCTTCGACGCCGGGGTGTTCCGGGGCCTGTTCGACGTCCGCTCGATCCGGCCGGCACCGGGCGCGGTGTTCGGCCACGGCGCAACCCAACTGGTGCCGTACCACTTCGACGCCGACCTGGCCCTCGACGGCGCCGCCGGGACGACCCCGGCGACCGGGGTGCTCGGCTGGCTGCAGTTGGCCCCCAGCAACGACCCGGCCGGCGTGGACGCGTTGCGCGCGTTGATCGAGGCGCAGGGTCCGATCGGCGGGCCGATCGACACGTACCTCGACGTCGGTGGCAGCGGTCTGCCGATGCGCGCCCAGCGGGTCGAGGTCGGGCTCGCCGACGACGCCGGTACGGCCGTGTTCGTGGCGACGGTGCGCGGCACCCCTCAGCTGCCGACGACCGGATCCTGGTCGATGGTGGTCCGGCCGGTGGTCGGCGCGCCGCCCGGTGGCGGCGAGGCGACCTCGGTCGCGGACAGCCGTGGCACGCCACTGATCCGCCGCTACCCGATCGAGTACCCGGCCAACACCGACGTGATCACCATGCCGCCGCTGGCCGGCGCGCCGGGGGAGTACCGCTTCGCTGACGCCGCCGACCTGCTGCGCCCGACCGACCCGGCCAACGAGTACGCCTTCGTGCAGTCCACCCCGACGCACGCGTTCCTGTTCCCCCGGCCGGTGGTGCCGGCGCCCGGGGTGCCGAAGATCGAGTCGCGGCACCGGCCGGCGCTGGCCGACATCCTGGCCCGGTCAAGCTCCAAGGGGGCGTTCCCGCCGCCGGCCAATACTTTGGAGACCGCGCCGGGCGCACTGTACCTGGATGTCGGCCCGGCCGGCACGCTGGCGTTCAGCGCCCCGGTGACGTTCACTAACCCGCCGGCGCAGTTGCGGCTCGCCGGGACCGTCGGGCACGGGTCGAACCTGCGCTACGACACCGCGACGCTGCGCCTGGAGGTCAGCGAGGAGCGCTGGTCGGCCGACTTCGCCGGGCTGCGGATCTGGAGCGACGTCGCGGGCATGGTGGCGCTCACCGGCTCGGAGCTGCACATCGTCGGCGGCACCGACCAGCGGCCACAGATTGCCCAACTGCGTTCGCTGCTGCTGGCCGAGATCGAGGAGATCCTGCGCTACCTGCCGTTCATCGGCGACCGGGGAGTGCAGGGACCGATCGATCTGGGCGCGGCCAACGCCAAGCACGAGGTCAAGTTCGAGGCGAAGACGATCGTCAAGTTCCCCAAGTCGGTGCTTCCGCTCGGCGACTACTTCAACCTGACGTTGTCGTTGGGCGCCAGTGCCGGCGTCGACCTGGCCACCGGCGGCCCGAAGGCGTCCGGCAAATTCGGTGTCGAGCTCGAGGGCCGGATTCCGGTGCTGTCGGTCGGCGTCGTCGAGGTCTTCGTCATCGTCAGCGGCAAAATCACCTTCAGTATCACGTCGGTCTCCGGGACGGTCACCTCGGAACTGCTGGAACTGATCGCATTCGTCGGGGTCGGGGTGCGCGGCACGATCGGACCGTTCCAGGCGTACGCGTTTCTCGGCATCGGGTTCGTGCTCACCTACGACGCGGTTTCCGACACCACCAAGTACGGCGGACTGGTCGCCATCGAAGCCGGCGTGGATCTCGCCGTGGTCAAAGTCAAGATCCGGGCCGAACTGAAAGGCCTGGTGTACGACGACGCCGGCACCACCAAGTGCGACTACTCCGGCTCGGTCAAGATCCAGGTCGATCTGTTCCTGATCATCTCGATCAGCGCGTCCTACCAGGTCTCCGACACGGCGACCCTCTGACCCACCGGTCGACGATAGGAGACGGACATGGCCACGCCACACAAACTCACCCTGGTGCCGTACCTGCAGCGGTGGGACCACACCAGCCGGACGCTCGCCGTACGGCTGCTGATCGCCCCGGCCGCCGACCCGCTCGCGCCGCTGCTGCCCGCCCCACCCGGCGTGCCGGCGTTCGCCGACGCCAAGCTCGCCTTCGCGGCGTCCATCTCGGACACCGTGCTGGCGCTGCCGCAACGCGACCGGGTCGACCAGACGGCGATCCTGCCCGCCGCCCCGGACACCCGGCACGCGCCGCACGCCCGGCAGATCTTCACCGCGATCGGCGAGGCGCTGGAGATCCCCGCCGGCCCGGCCGGTGACACGTTCGCCCCGCAGCAGCGCGACGGCACCCGGCAGCTGCGCAAGTACCTGCCCGGCAGCTACCGCCGGTCGTTCGGGTTCGTCCGCCCGCGTACCTCCATGGCCGTCACCGACGCCAGCTACCACTGCCTGATGAAATGCCCGCCGGACCCGATGCCGCCGGTCCCACCGATGGCGGTCGGGTGGGGCGAGGCGATCGCGTACGCGCTGCGCCGGCCCCGGCTGGCCGAAGCCCTCGGGCTGGTCGTCACCCTCGACGTACCACTCGACGCCGACCCCCGACTGGCCGCCGGCGGCTGGCTCTGGGTCGACCTCGCCGCGCACAGCGACTACGCCGACCAGGTCGCCGCCGACCCGGCGTTGCTGCGGGCCTTCGCCACCCGGGTACCGCCGCTGCCCACCGACGGCACCCGGCCCGTCTTCACGCCGGTGGCGTTCCCGGTCTCCGCCGACGCGACCGAGGCCGCGACCCTCGGCAACTACGACAAGGTCTTCGCCGAGGCGCTGCGCTTCGACGACGGCTTCGCCAAGATCGTGCATGCCCGGCAGCCGGTCAGCTCCGACCTGCTCGACGAGGCCGGTGACGGCGCACCGATCGCCCGCGACGAAGGCATTCAACTCGGCTGGGACGACGAGGACATCCTCGAAGGGCAGAACCGGGCCCTCGGCGCCCCACCCGACGGTGAGGACCCGGTGCTCGCCCCGCGCGGCGTCCTCGGCTACCGGGTCGACGTACGCCCGGCCGGCGGCCCCGACTGGACCTCACTGTCGCTGGTCGACGCCCCGCTGCACCTCGGCGTCGACCTCGGGGTGGCCAGGGAGGAACGCTGGAGCGAGGTCGCCCCGGCAGAACACAGCGGCCAGCTGTGGCTGCCCGCCTGGTTCGTCCGCTGGCGCGGCGGATCACTCGTCGTCGACACCGACGACGAGCAGCGGCTGATGGAGGTGCCGGCCGGCGCACCGGAGGAAGCGGTGCCGGTCGACCCCGACACGGTGGTGCCCCGCTACGGCCAGTCGTACGAGTTCCGGGTCCGCCTCGCCGACCCGACCGGCGGCGGCCCTGAGCTGATCACCGACCCGGTCCGCGTCGGCGAGGCACCGACCGCGCTGCTGCACCTGCGCCGGCACCGGCCGCCGGCCCGGCTGCAACTCGACCCGTTCACCCCCGAACCGGACGGCACCCTGGCGGCGCTGCGGGTGCACCGCCCCCGGCTCGGCTACCCGGAGGCGGTGTACGCCGCCGGCCCCGGTGCCCGCGCCGACCTGCTCGCCCAGATCGCCGCCAACGCCGCCGGCCCGCCCGAAGCGGCCACCGTGCCGAGCATCGCCGACCCGGACACCGCGCTGCTGCAGATCCGACTGCTGCTCAAGGCACCCGCGTTCGACCCGGCAGCCGACGCCGACGGCTACGTCGACTGGTACACCACCACCCGGCGGTACCCCGACGACGTGTCCGCCGCGCTCGACGTCACACTGTCCTGGGTGGACGCCGCTGACTACCGGGCGGTCGACGTCACCGACCAGCTCGGCCCGGACGGGCTGGTGACCGGGCCGGTCACCGCGATCACCGGCCGCGACCTGCGGCTGGAGCTGCGCGCCGTCGGCCGCGACGACCTCGGCTACTTCGGCAGTGACGCCGCCCGCTTCGGCCCCGCCGAGATCATCGACCTGCACGGGCTGGCCGACCCGGCGGCCGAAGCCGACCTGCTGCGTCCGCTGCCGCCAGCCGACACCCTCCGGTCGGTGTTCCTTCGCCCGGATCCCACCGGTACGCAGTTGGCGGTGCACGCCGTCGCCGCCCAGAACGCACCGACCCCGGCGCTGCTCGGCCGGCTGGCCGGCGCACTCGACCTGGTCGCCGGCGGGTCGACGCTGCTCGGCGTACCGGGGGAGCGGGTGGTGTTCGGCTGCGCCGGGCTCGGCCACTACCTCGCCCCGGACGGCGGCACCGTCGAGTTCACCGATCCGGCCGAGTTGGCCGGGCAGTGGCTCAACGCCGTAACGCTGGTGGTGGACCGGGACTGGACCTGGCGGGGTGCCGGCTCACCGACGGTGACCCTGATCCGCACCGTCCGGCTGCCCGAGGCACCCGGCGGGGGGCCGCCGATCGTCTCGCCGGTCGGCGTGCTCCAGCTGGCCGACTCGGTCAACGTGCAGGCCACCACCGGCGCCACCGACCGCGGCTTCACCCGGATGGTGTTCCTCGACGCGTTCGCGGCACCGCTCGGGCCCGACGGGCTGCCGTACGAGGTCCAGGTCGACTACGAGGTGACGGTCCGCCTCGACGGCGGCGACGAGGTGCGGCGGTCGATCTCGTCGACGCTGCCGATCGTCACCCCGCCGAGGCAGGTGCCGCGCGTGGTCGCCGCAGGCATCGCGCTCACCCCCTACGGCACCGACCCGGCGTACGCGGCGACCATGCCCCGGATCCGGCGACTCTGGCTGGAGTTCGCCGAGCCGCTGGCCGACCCGCGCGACGCCTACTTCGTCCGGCCGCTGACCGTCACCCCGGACCCGATGCTGCTGCCCGGCACCGACCCGGTCGCCGACCCGGCCACCGTGCCGGCGCTGCCGCTGGACCCGGAACTGGTCCGGACCGTCTCCCCCGGGCAGGTACAGGACCTGGCCGGCTACGCCACCATGCAGCGCCTCGAACCGGCCGCCGACAGCGACCGGCACTTCCTGGTGCCGCTGCCGCCGAACACCGACCCCGGCTCGCCGGAGCTGTTCTCGTTCTACACCTACGAGATCCGGGTCGGGCACGACCGGGGCCCGGCCGAGGATCCGCTCTGGTCCACCGCACAGGGCCGCTTCGGCGAGGCACTCCTCCTGGAGGGGGTGGCGCATCCGGCGCCCGAGCTGGTCTGCACGGTGCTCACCGAACCGGACGGCGCGATCCGGGTCCGGGCCCCGTACGCGGCCCCGTACGTCGGGCTGCGCCGGGTGCTGCCCAACCCGCCGAACACCCAGCTGTGGGCGGTGCTGTACGCCCGGGTCGTGCAGGCCGACGCGGCCACCCGCCGCAACGTGCAGGTCGGCCTGCGCCGGTTGGCGATCCCGCGTCGCGGCAGGGACGACCGGTCGGTCCCGTTGCCGGTGGAGGGGGAGACGTACTGGACGGGCGCAGAGGTGCGGTCGGCGCTGGCCGCCGCCGGGCTACCCGACGGACTGCCGGTCAGCGTGCTCTGCGTCGAGGTGTTGCCGGAGCCGAACGGCGGCTTCGTCGACCCGCTCGGCGGCGACCTGGGTCAGGTCCGGATCCTGCGTACGTCGCCACTGTCCGCCGTCGACCGCGACTGCTGCGTATCGTGATCGTGCTTCGTGATCCAATCTGCTTCGAGTGAATGTCGATCACAACGATCTCACGAATTTTCGCCACCGCTCGTGATCGAATCGGAGAATGTGACGGGGAGGGGTCAGTCCCAGGCGCGGCCGAGGGCGTGCAGTTGATCGGCGTACTCGATGCGGCCGGGCCACGACGCGGGCCAGGCCGCCGTCCCGTACGCCGCACCGACGAACGCCCCGGCCAGGCAGGCGATCGAGTCCGAGTCGCCGGCGGTGGCCGCGCCCCGAGCCAGCGCACCCACCGGGTCGTCGGCATGCCACAGCGCGCAGAGCAGCCCGGTGGCCAGGGCCTCCTCCGCGATCCAGCCCTCCCCGGTGATCCGGCAGGCGTCGCCGCCGTCGTCCCCGGCGGCGAGCGCGGCGTCGAGCCGGTCCAGTACGGCCAGGCACTCGTCCCAGCCGCGCGAGATGAAGGCGGTGGGGCTGTCCACTCCGGGCCGCTGCCACAGCGGGCCAAGCCAGTCACCACGGTAGACGGTGCGCTGCCGGTGGCTGTGTTCCCGCAGCAGAAGCGGGAGTGCGGCCAACGGCGTACCGGTGCGCAACAGCCGGACCGCGACGGCGGTCAACTCGCTCGCGGCCAGCGCGGTCGGGTGGCCGTGGGTCAGCCCGGCCTGCAGCTGCGCGACGCCGGCCACGGTGTCGTCGTCGTAGGCGTCGACCAGACCGACCGGGGCGACCCGCATGTTCGCCCCGCAGCCCTTCGACCCGCCGACGGTGGCCTGCTGCCACGGTAGGCCGTCGGACAGCCGGCCGCAGGCCCGCAGACAGGTCATGCCGGGTGCCCGGTTGTTGTCCGGGCTGGCCGCCCAGGCCAGGAACCGGGCCCGGAGCAGCGGCTCCAGCCCGTCCGGGGTGGCTGCCGGGGCGTCGTGCAGCGCCCAGCCGACCGCGAGGGTCATCTGGGTGTCGTCGGTGACCAGCGCCGGGCAACCGGCCAGCTCACGTGGCCCGGCCGGGCCGTACCGGTGGTGGATCTCGGCGACCGTCAGGAACTCGGTCGGCTTGCCGAGTGCGTCACCGTATGCCAGCCCGAACAGGCACCCGGACGCCCGGTCACCCACCGCCGTGTCACCGCCCGCCGCACTATCCACCGTGACCTCCCCGTCTCGTCCCGGTCGGTAGGCTAGCCGGGCCGGTCAACCCGCGGTCCCACCATCGGCACCGGCCACGAAGCCGGACGCCAGCAGGTGCGCGCTCGCGGCGAGTAGCGCCGGTTCCCGGCCGTAGACCCGGGCGAGTCCGAGCGCGTGGTCGAGCACGACGTCCGCGTCCGGTGCGTCGGCCGCCGCCTCGGCCGCCGTCCACCCCGGACCTTCGATTCCCTGTACGGCGACCTGGGTCAGGCCCGCCGCCCCGAACTCGTCCGCCAGCTCCTCGACACGATGGAAGTAGGCCACGGTGAAGCCGATTCCGGGGTCGTTGCGCCCGTCGGTGAGTAGTGTGCGCGCCTCCCGCGCGATCGGCCCGGCCCACCGGCGGGTCGCGGCGAAGTGGAGCGGGCCGGCGAAGCGGGAGATCGCGGCGGCGACGAGACCACCCGGTCGGGTCACCCGTACCGCCTCGGTCAGCGCGGTGATCCGGTCCTCGCGGGCCACCAGGTGGTAGAGCGGCCCGAGGAGCAGCGTCGCGTCGTATCCGTCGTCGGTCTCCGGCAACGCGCGTGCATCGGCGACGTCGGCGTCGATCGCCGGCCGACCGGACCGGGCCTGCCTGACGTGCGCCGGGACCAGATCCAGCAGCCGGACCCGGTGGCCGGCGGCGGCGAGGTGTCGAGCGTACGCGCCGTCGGCCCCGCCGACGTCGAGGATCCGGGCCGGGGACGCGGGTAGCAGTTCGTCCAGCAGTTCGAGAGTACGCAGCCACTCCAGCCGGCCGGACGGATGTGACCGCAGGCGGTCCGCCTCCTGGTGGCGGGAGGTGTAGTAGTCGACGATGATCGCGGACGACGGGTCGGCCATGTTGTCATCATCGGGGGCCGAGGGCCGGCGCGGCCAGGCGTTTTCTGGCCGCCTGGCGTTTTCGGCGGGGCCGGGCGTTTTCTGGCCGGCCTGGCGTTTTCGGCGCGGCCCGGGTCTGCCGCCGGCAGTCCTCGGCTGCTCCGGCCGTAGCCCGAAATACTTCCGGAAGTTCAGGTTGCCGCCTGGGCGGCCCAGGCGCCCGATGCGCCATGCGGCGGGAGTGTGCACCGACCGTGCCGATCTGTAGATCTCCCGGGCAGTGCTGCTGGCCAGCTTGAACGGCCGCCATGCCGCGAATGCGTGGGCTGGCACTGTGTTTCCGCAATGTTTCCGAAAGTTGTTGACAGCCGACCAGATGCCTCCTACCGTCATTCCATCGACGTATCTCTATGATTGTCGATCCCCACCACCACGCGGTACGACGCCGATCCTCGACGGCGGTCGCCGTCCACGACTGGCTGTCGGGTCGTACCGCACCGCTGGCTCCCGCCAGCCTTCAAGAGGAGGAAACACCTACATGAAGGACACTCTCGTCAAGCCGAGGAGTCGCGGCCGTATGCGGCTGCTGATCGGCACCGCGTGCGCCGCCGCGCTGGTCGTCAGTGGCATGGTGATCGCCCCCAGCGCGCACGCCGAGGCTGACCGGACCCTCAGCCAGAACAGCACCGGCACCCACAACGGGTACTACTACTCGTTCTGGAAGGACAGCGGCAACGCCAGCATGACGCTGCGCGAGAACGGCCGGTACTCCAGCCGGTGGGACGGCAGCACCAACAACTGGGTCGGCGGCAAGGGCTGGGCCACCGGCACCCGGCGAACGGTCAGCTACTCGGGCAGTTACCAGCCGAACGGAAACAGCTACCTCGCGCTGTACGGGTGGACGCGCAACCAGCTTATCGAGTACTACGTGGTGGAGAACTTCGGCACCTACAACCCGAGCAGCGGTGCCACCCGGATGGGCTCCGTCACCACCGACGGCAGCGTCTACGACATCTACCGCAGCCAGCGGGTCAACGCGCCTTCGATCGACGGCACTCGAACCTTCTATCAGTACTGGAGCGTCCGGCAGCAGAAGCGCACCGGTGGCACCATCACCACGGCGAACCACTTCGACGCCTGGGCTCGGGCCGGTATGCAGCTCGGCTCCAACCACAGTTACCAGGTGATGGCGACCGAGGGCTACCGGAGCAGCGGCAGCTCCGACATCAACGTCTGGGAGGGTGGCGGCAACCCCGGACCTTCCCCGACCAGCAGCCCCGGCAACCCGGGCCAGGGCAACTGCACTGCGGTGCTGTCGGCCGGCCAGCAGTTCGGCGACCGGTTCAACCTCAACGTCTCGGTGCAGAATGTCAGCAATTGGACCGTCACCCTCACCCTGAACGGCAGCCAGTGGATCCAGAACAGCTGGAACGCCTCGGTCAGCGGCACGAGCGGTACCGTCACCGCCAGGCCGAACGGCAGCGGTAACACCTTCGGCGTGACGATCATGGCGAACGGAAACTGGACCTGGCCGACGGTCACCTGTCGAACATGACCCCGACCGACTGAGCAACAGGACCATCCTGCATGAGTGGGTCGACCTGCTGGGGGTCGACCCACTCGACGATCTTGCACTTATCGACGGACAATGCGGACATATCCTCTCGATAGGTGCAAGATCGTCGAGGGTGGCGGGGTGGACGGGGCGAGGTGGGGGTCAGCCCTTGACGCAGACCACCTGCCGCAGGTGTGCCACTACCTCGACCAGGTCGGCCTGCTCGGCGAGCACCTGGTCCAGGTCCTTGTACGCCGCCGGGATCTCGTCGACCACACCGGCGTCCTTGCGGCACTCCACGCCGACGGTCTGCTCGGCCAGATCGTCGACGGTGTAGGTCTTCTTCGCCTTCGACCGTGACATCCGTCGACCCGCGCCGTGCGACGCCGAGCAGTACGCGGTCTCGTTGCCCCGACCCCGCACGATGTAGGACCCGGTCCCCATCGACCCGGGGATGATGCCCAGCTCGCCCTGCCCGGCCCGGAT
The DNA here is from genome assembly GCF_048060115.1 of Micromonospora sp. LOL_023. Taxonomy (NCBI): domain Bacteria; kingdom Bacillati; phylum Actinomycetota; class Actinomycetes; order Micromonosporales; family Micromonosporaceae; genus Micromonospora; species Micromonospora sp. LOL_023. The sequence continues at coordinate 17,152 of NZ_JBHMIM010000062.1, read as the reverse complement.
CGCGCCCTTGCGGGTGACCAGCAGTGGCACCCCGTCGTAGACCTCCTCGGCCACGTAGTTGTGGTGGCAGGAGATCGGCTCGTCGAAGCGGACCGCCGGCACCGCGTCGCGCAGTACCCGGCACAGCAGCGCCAGCATGATCGACCGGTTGCGGGCCGCGTACTCCTGGGCCCAGGTCAGGTCCCGGCGGTACGCCGCCATCTCCGGGGTGTCGGCGAGGAACACCGCCAGGTCCCGATCGGGCAGGCTGGCGTTGTGCGGCAGCTTGCGGGCCGCCGCGATGTGCCGCTCGGCCAGCTCCTTGCCGATGTTGCGCGAGCCGGAGTGCAGCATCAGCCAGACCTGGCCGGCGTCGGCACCGCCCTGCTCGACACAGACCTCGATGAAGTGGTTGCCGCCGCCGAGGGTGCCCAGCTGACGCTGCGCCCGGGACTCCAGCGCGGCGACCCCGCAGTGCAGGCCGGTGAAGCCGGACCAGAACCGGTCCCAGCCGGCGGTCGGCAGGCCGTGCACCCGGTGCGGGTCGACCGGGTCGTCGTGGGAGTGGAACCCTACCGGGATCGCGGCCTCGATCGCGGTACGCAGCGCACCGAGGTCGTCCGGCAACTGCGCGTCGGTCAGGTTGGTCCGCACCGCCGACATGCCGCAACCGATGTCGACGCCGACGGCGGCCGGTGCCAGCGCCTGGCGCATCGCGATCACCGAACCGACGGTCGCGCCCTTGCCGAAGTGCACGTCCGGCATCACCGCGACGCCGTGCACCCACGGCAGCGCGCCGATGTTGCGCAGCTGCTGGGTGGCCTGGGCCTCGATGGTCGACGGGTCGGTCCATACCTTGACCGGGGCACGGGTTGCGGGCAGCAGCGTATGACTCATCGAATGACTCCTCGGTACGGGAACGTGACGGTGACCCAGTGCCGGCTGCGGCAGCGGGAAAGACGGGGCGAGGATCAGCGGCCCGCTGGTGGGCGCGGCTCAGCCGCGTCGGGCGGTGGCGGGTTCTGCCAGCGGTCGCATCGGTGGCTCCTCGGTCGTCACGGTGCCGTTCACGCTAGCGGCCGCCCGCCGGTGGCGGCAATCGGATTGTTGTCGGTGCGGGCGCCCCGGGCGCGCCGGGAGGCGGCGTAGGTGACCGTACGGAGCCGTTGGATCAGCCCGCCGGTGCGCAGCAGCAGCGGAGGGTGACCGGTCGGATCGAAGGCGAGGGCGGCGTCGACAGCAGATGGCAGCGGCTCGCCGACGTCGATCCGACCGAACGTCCGCCAGGGGCTGGTGGCGGTGGCCGCCGCCAGGCGCAGCACGACCGGGCGGCGGTCGGTGACGTCGGCGAGCCGCTCGACCGCGCCGCCGAGGCGGCCCGGGGTGGCCGGGAAGACGGCCAGGTAGATCCGGTGCCGACCGTGCCGCAACGACAGGATGCTGCCGTACGTGGTGGCGAAGTCGCGCCGGGGCAGCGGCAGGTGGCGCAGTACCGGCGCCCGGCCGGCACTGGACACCAGCAGGTCGACCGGGCGGTCCGGGGCGTGCACGCGCACGGCGAGGCCGAGGATGTCCGGCCAGTCGGGCGGGGTCGGGGTGCCCCGGGAGAACCGGATGACGGCCGGCCACCTTCCCGCTGGCAGGAACCATCCGGCGAGTGGCCCCCAGAGTTCGACCTCGCCGGTGAACGAGCGGCCGCGTGGGTGCAGCAGCCGACCGCCTCGCACGCGCGCCAGCCAGGCTCCGAAGGTCACGGCGCAGGGCGTACCCAGGTTCGGGGTGATCTATCGCCGATGGTCGGCGTCGGGGCTGTCTGGTGACTTGTCTGAGCAGAGGTGCCGGGTCCGGCGGCTCCGGATCGGCGACCGGCAGGCATGCTGGAGCCTGTTGATCGTGCGGCGTCGCCGGCGCGGGCGCCCGGTACGGGCCCTGCCCGGAGGCCACCGAGGCGGGTGTCCGGGTCACCGCCGACCCGGGTACCGGCCAGATCGAGATCGTGCTCAGTGCGTAAGGAGAATCCCGACATGTCCGTATCATCACCGTCTGGCCCTGTCTTCCCCGGCAACTTCCTCTGGGGTACGGCGACCGCGTCGTACCAGGTCGAGGGGGCCGCTGCGGTGGACGGCCGGACACCATCGATCTGGGACACCTTCGCGCACACCCCAGGTCTGGTCACCAACGGCGACACCGGTGACGTGGCCTGCGACCACTATCACCGGTTGGAGGAGGACCTGGACATCCTCGCCGAACTCGGCGTCGGCGCGTACCGGTTCTCGATCTCCTGGTCCCGGGTGCTGCCGGGGGCCGGCAGCCAGCTCAACCAGCGGGGCGTCGACTTCTACTCGGCGCTGGTCGACGGCTTGCGGGCCCGGGGGATCGCGCCGGTCGCCACCCTCTACCACTGGGACCTGCCGCAGGAGCTGGAGGACGCCGGCGGCTGGCCGCACCGGGACACCGCCGAGCGGTTCGCCGAGTACGCCGGCCGGATGGGTGAGGTGTTCGGCGACCGGGTGCACACCTGGATCACCCTCAACGAGCCGTGGTGCTCGGCGTACCTGGGCTACGGCTCCGGCGTGCACGCCCCGGCACGCACCGAGCCGGCCGCCGCGCTCGCCGCCGTGCACCACCTGAACCTCGGTCACGGGCTCGCCGTGCGGGCGCTGCGGGCCACCATCGACCCGGCGGCCCGGGTCAGCGTCACGCTGAACCTGCACCACGTGCGGGGTGAGTCGGCCGGCGACGCCGACGCGGTACGCCGGATCGACGCCCTGGCCAACCGGGCGTTCCTCGGCCCGATGCTGGACGGGGCGTACCCCCGGGATCTGATCGACGACACCGCCTCGGTGACCGACTGGTCGTTCGTCCGCGACGGTGACGAGGCCGCCGCGCACGCCCAGCTGGATCTGCTCGGGGTCAACTACTACAACCCGGTGCTGGTGCGGCAGTGGGACGGCGTCTCGGCCCGGTCGACCGCTGACGGACACGCCGACGGGGCGGCCTCGCCGTGGATCGGCGTCAGCGACGTCGAGTTCGTCAGGCAGCCCGGCCCGTACACCCAGATGGGTTGGAACGTCGACGAGACCGGGCTGACCGAGTTGCTGCTGCGGCTGCACCGCGACTACCCGGGGCTGCCGATGATGATCACCGAGAACGGGGCGGCGTTCGACGACGTGCTCGACGCCGACGGGCGCGTGCGCGACGCGCGACGCGTCGACTACCTGCACCGGCACCTGAGCGCGGTGGCCGAGGCGATCGAGGGCGGGGCGGACGTCCGCGGCTACTTCGTCTGGTCGTTGCTGGACAACTTCGAGTGGGCGCACGGCTACGGCAAGACGTTCGGCATCGTGCACGTCGACCGGGACACCATGCGCCGTACCTGGAAGGACAGCGCCCACTGGTACCGGCGGGTGGTCGCGGCCAACGCACTGCCGGCGGCCGGCTGAGTGGGTCTGCCGGCCGGCCCAGCTCGACTGGGCCGCCGGGCGGCAGCCCGCTGACCGGGAACTGCCCCGGTCCGGTTCACCTATCGCCTTGATAATCCCGATCGAGAAGCTAGACATTGCCGGGTCGGTCCGGCACCCTCGGTGGGGTGGACTGGGTATTGGTGCTGGCCGGCCTCGGTATCGGGATCATCGTCGGACTGACCGGGATGGGCGGCGGGGCGTTGATGACCCCGATGCTGGTCATCTTCTTCGGCATCCCGCCGCTCGCTGCCGTCTCCAGCGATCTCGTGGTCAGCGCGGTCATGAAGCCGGTCGGCGGGCTGGTGCACATCCGGCGGCGCACCGTGCACTGGTCGCTGGTCGGCTGGCTCTGCCTGGGCAGCGTGCCGTGCGCGTTCGCGGGCGTACTGCTGCTGCGGGCGCTCGGCGACGGCGAAGGACTGCAGCACGGCATCAAGGTGGCCCTCGGGGTCGCCCTGCTGCTGGCCGCCGCCGGTCTGGTGTTCCGCACCTACACCCGGATGGCCGAGCACGCCGCCCGTCGCCGGGCCGTCGCCGCCGGTGCCGACCCGGCCTCGGTCGCCGCACCCGCCGAGGCCCCGCTGCGGGCCCGCCCACTGCCGACCGTGCTGATCGGTGCCGCCGGCGGACTGATCGTCGGGATGACCAGCGTCGGCTCCGGATCGCTGATCATCATCGCGTTGCTGATGCTCTACCCGCTGCTGCGCCCGGCGTTCCTGGTCGGCACCGACCTGGTGCAGGCGGTGCCGCTGGTGATCGCCGCGGCCATCGGGCACCTGCTGTTCGGCGACTTCCGCCTGGACCTGACCGCCTCGTTGCTGCTCGGCGCGGTGCCCGGTGCCTGGATCGGCGCCCAGTTCTCCTCGCGGGCACCCGGCGGGTTGATCCGCCGGGCACTGACCCTGGTGCTGCTGGCCAGCGCGCTCAAACTGCTCGGCATGCCGGACATCCCGCTGCTGGTGATCCTCGTCGGCCTGGTGGCCGGCGGCTCGCTCGGCTGGATGGCCACCCGCCGCCGGCACGGCCTGCCGGCACTTGCCCGCACCGAGCTGCGCGGCGCTCAGCAGCGGTCGAAGCCGCCGCCGGATCAGCCGGCCGAACCGGCGAAGGTCGGCGGCGGCCGGTAGCGGTCAGGGCGGTCGCCACGGCCGGTCACGAACGACTTCCGAGCGGTCGATCGCAGTGATTCCAGTGAGACGATGTCGAAATGGACTCCCCGCGCCATCCGTTCACCGTGCCGCCCAGCAAGCGGATTCGGCTCCTCGTGGACACCGACGCCCGCAACGAGGCCGACGACCAGTACGCCATCGTGCACGCACTGCTCACGCCCCGGTTCGAGATTCGTGGACTGATCGGTGCGCACTTCGGCGTCCGCAGCGACCTGGACACCGCGGCCGCCAGCGTCGCGGAGATCCACCAGCTGCTGGACCTGATGCGGCTGCCGGACCCGCCCCCGGTAGCCGCCGGCGTCAGCCATCCGATCCGCGACTCGCCCGGCAGCGCCCCCGGTGTCGACCTGATCGTCGCCGAGGCCATCCGCGACGACCCGCTGCCGCTGTTCGTCATCTTCCTCGGCCCGCTCACCGACCTCGCCGCCGCGCTGCGTGTCGAGCCGCGGATCGCCGACAGGCTCACCGCGATCTGGATCGGTGGTGGTCCCCATCCAGGCGGCGGCACCGAATTCAACCTGAGCAACGACGTCGGAGCGGCCAACGAGGTCCTGGACTCCGGCGTCGAGCTGTGGCAGATCCCCAGCTCGGCGTACGGCACGATGCGGGTCGGCCTCAGCGAACTCGCCGTCCGGGTAGCACCACGTGGACGCGTCGGTGAGTACCTGTTTCGCCAGCTCATCGAACTCAACGACGCGATGGGCGACAACCCGGGATGGCCGTCGGGGGAGTCGTGGATTCTCGGCGACTCGCCCGCGGTCGGGGTGCTGCTCGACGATCACTGGATGGACCACGAGCGGGTGCCCGCGCCGAGCGTCGCGCCCGACCTGAGCTACCGGCCACGGCCGGGCAATCCGCGTACCATCCGGGTCTATCGTCGGGTCGACGCCCGGTTCATCCTGGAGGACCTGTACGCCAAACTCCTCCTCGCGTACGGGTGAAGACTGTGGTCAGGGTCGATCAGATGCACAGGATCGAGGACACCGCGCCCGCCGCGCGCTGGGAAGACGCCTTCCTTACCGGCAACGGCGAGTACGGGCTGATGGTGTACGGGGATCCAGACGCCGAGCGGATCGTGGTCAACCACCACCGGTTCGTGCTGCCCAACGGCACCCGGGACCTGCGCCCGCCCGAGTTGGCCGCAGTGATCGAGCAGGTCCGGGATCTGATCCTGGCCGGCCGGCGGGCCGAAGCCGGGAAACTGCTCGCCGGTGGCCGGCAACTACGGTGGACCCAGTCCTTCCACCCCGGGTACGCGTTGACCCTCGACACTGCGGCTGGCCCGGCCGGGACGCTGCCCGCCGGCTATCTGCGTACCACCGATTTCGTCACCGGCGAGGTCACCATCACCTGGGACGGCGGCCGCGCCCGACAGGCCTTCGTGTCCCGCGCCGACCGGGTCGCCGTGCTCCACCTCGCCGCCGGGGAGCGCCTGCTCGGTGCCACCGGAGACCTGCCCGGCCGCCCGACCGACGTCGGCTACGACACCGCCGCCTACCGGCGCGCCGGCCACACCTTCCTACGGGTACGCGGCAGGTATCCGCCCGGTCTCGGCGCGTCCGGCTTCGAGGGGTTGACCCTGGTACTCGGCGCGGCCGAGGCCGTCGGCGACCGGATCCTGATCCACGGGGACGCGTTGGCGCTGACCGTGCTGGACCGCTACGACACACCGGCCTGGGGCACCGAGGCGCTGCACGACCGCCTCGCCGCCCTCGCCGCCTCGCTGGGCCCGGCAGCCACCGGCCCGGCAGCCACCGGCCCGGCAGCCACCGGCCCGGTCATGGCCGCCGGCTACGCCGACCTGCTGGCCCGGCATACCGCGCTGCACACCCCGATGTACCGGCGGGCCGGCCTGGAGTTGCGGGTCGACGAGGACGACCGGCGTCGACCGGTCGGAGACCTGCTCGACGCGCAGCGCGCCGACGACCAACGGCTGCTCCCGGCGCTGCTGGAGCGGCTGTTCCAAGCCGGGCGGTACCTGCTGATCAGCTCCAGCGGGGTGCTGCCGCCCCGGCTGACCGGGCTCTGGCTGGCCTCCTGGGACGCCGCCTGGGCGGGGGACTTCACCACTGACGCCAACCTCAACCTGCAGATGGCCGGGGCGAACGTCGGCGCCCTGCCGGAGGTGACGGCGGCGTACCGGCGGTTGATCGCCGGACAGGTCGACGACTGGCGGCGCAACGCGCGCGCCGTCTACGGCGGCCGCGGTCTGCTCGCCCCCGGGCGCACCGACGGCGAGCACGGTCACCTGTTCCACTTCTGCGACGAGTGGCCGTGGCCGGCCTGGCTGCCCGGCGCGCATTGGCTGCTGTATCCGCTGTGGGAGCACCATCTGGTCACCGGGGAGCCGTTGGGTGAGGTGGCCGGTTGGCTGGTCGAGACGGCCGAGTTCTTCGCCGATTTCCTCACCCGGGTCGATGACGACGGCCGGTTCGTCATCGTGCCGTCGTTCTCCGGTGAGACCGGCCCGTTCGACGAGCAGGACGAGCCGGTGTATCCGGCGGTGAACGCGACGATGGACATCGCCGCCGCCCGGCACGCGTTGCTCCTCGCCGGGAGCCTGACCGGGTCGCCCCGGTGGGCGGAGTTGGCCGCACGGCTGCCGGACTACCTGATCGACGACCGTGGGGCGCTGGCCGAGTGGGCCTGGCCGGGCTATCGGGCCGACGACGACCACCGGCACATCAGCCACCTCTACCCGGTCTGGCCGCTGCACGAGATCACCCCGGACGCCGCCGGAGCGCCGGAGCCGGCCCGCGCCGCGCATCAGGCCCTGCGGGTACGCGGTGACGAGAACCTGTCCGCGCACGGCAGCCTGCACCGGGCGCTCGTCGCGGCCCGGCTGCGGGACGCCGAACTGGTCGCCGCGAACCTACGCAAGATCATCGGTGCGGACATGTTCTTCCGGTCGCTGATGAGCGCGCACAATCCGGGCCTGGAGACCTACAACGCCGACGCCGCCCACACGCTGCCCGGCGTCCTGATCGAGATGCTGGTCGACTCGCAGGTCGGCCTCGACGGGTCACCGGTGAGCCTGCACCTGCTGCCGGCCTGGCCGGCCGAGCTGCCCGGTGGCACCCTGCGTGGGGTCACCTGCCGGGGCCGGATCACCGTGGTAGAGCTGACCTGGGACGATGCTGGGTTGCGGGTTCGGTTGCGCTGCGCGGTCGACCAGCAGGTGACGGTACGCAGCCCGTACGGCGTAGTGACGATCGACCTGCCCGCCGATGAACCGGTGGAATTGTCCCTGCATACTTAGGCGATGCTTACCTCACTTCGACCCGGTCGGGGTGAGCGCGACACCGCTGTGGTGACTGATAGCGGTCGGGTGTTCACTGTTGGTCGGCGACTCGGTGGACTGCTGATCGCCGTACTGCTGCTGGCCGTCGCGGTCTTCGCCAGCCTCGCCTTCGGAGCCCGTGACATCGCGCTGCCGGTGGTCGTCGAGGCGCTGCTCGACCGCGATCCTGGCGTGAACGACCACGTGGTCGTCTGGGACCTGCGGCTGCCCCGCACGGTGATCGGCCTGCTCGCCGGGCTGGCCCTCGGCCTGTCCGGTGCCCTCATGCAGGGCCTGACCCGCAACCCGATCGCCGACCCCGGGCTGCTCGGCATCAACGCCGGCGCGTCGCTCGCTGTCGTCGTCGCGATCACCTGGCTCGGCATCGGCACCACCGCCGGCTACATCTGGTTCGCCTTCGCCGGTGCGACGCTGGCCGCGCTCGCCGTCTACGGCGTCGGGTCGATGGGCTGGGGCGGTGCCACCCCGGTCAAACTGGCCATCGCCGGCTCCGCGCTGACCGCCGTGCTCACCTCGCTGATCACCCTGGTGCTGCTGACCAACCTGCAGACCCTGGAACGCTACCGGTTCTGGCAGGTCGGCTCGCTGGTCGGCCGGGACCTGTCCACCGCCCGTACGGTGCTGTTGTTCATCGTCGCCGGCACGGCGCTGGCGTTGGCGTCCGGTCGGGTGCTCAACGCGCTCAGCCTCGGCGACGACGTCGCCCACGGGCTCGGCCAGCACGTGGTCCGCGACCGGGCGACGATCCTCACCGCGACCGTGCTGCTCTGCGGCTCGGCCACCGCGCTCGCCGGCCCGATCGTCTTCGTCGGGCTGGTCGTGCCGCACGCCGCCCGCTGGGTCACCGGGCCCGACTACCGCTGGATCATCGTCTACAGCGGGGTGCTCGGCGCCGCCCTGCTGATCGCGGCGGACGTGCTCGGTCGACTGGTCGTGTCGCCGGGCGAGGTCGAAGCCGGCCTGGTCGCCGCGTTCCTCGGCGCACCGGTGCTGATCGCCCTGGTCCGCCGATCCCGGATGGCTGCGGTATGACCGCCATCGATGCCCGGCGGGCCGGCCGGGACCTGTCCGCGCTACGGCGGTTGCGCTGGCAGCGGCGTCGCCGGGCGGCGGCCGTACTGTCCGTACTGGTCGGGCTGGTGCTGATCTTCGCGGTGCTCAGCCTGAGCGTGGGGGCGTACCAGATCTCCCTGGACGGGGTGCTGCGCACCCTGGTCGGGCAGGGCAGCAGCCGTGACGAGTTCATCATCGTCGACCTGCGGCTGCCCCGTCTGGTCGCCGGCGTTTTGGCCGGTGCCGCGTTCGGTCTGGCCGGTGGCATCTTCCAGACGCTGTTGCGCAACCCGCTGGCCAGCCCGGACATCATCGGCGTCACCGGCGGCGCGAGCGTCGCCGCGGTGGCCGCGTTGATGATGTTCAGCGCCGGCAGCCTGGGTGTCTCGGTCGCCGCGTTCGTCGGCGCGATGGGTACGGCGACCGCGGTCTACCTGCTCTCCTGGCGGAGCGGGCTGACCGGCTACCGGTTCGTGCTGGTCGGCATCGCCGCCGCGTTCATGGCCCACGGTGCACTCGGCTACCTGCTGACCCGGGGCGAGGTGCGCGAGGCGCAGACAGCGCTGTCCTGGATGGTCGGCAGCCTGGGTGCCGCCCGCTGGCCGGAGATCGCCGTGCTGGCGGCGGTCCTCGGCGTCGGGACGCCGGTGCTGTTGGCGTTGCGCCCGACGCTGAGTCTGCTGCGGTTCGGCGACGACACCGCGACCGGGCTGGGCGTGCTGCTGGAACGCAGCCGGATCGGCCTGTTGGCGGTGGCGGTGACGCTGGCGGCGGTGGCGACCGCGGTGACCGGGCCGATCGCGTTCGTGGCGTTCGTGGCCATGCCGATCGCCCGGCGGATGATGCGCAGCGGCGCTCCGGTGCTGCTGCCGGCGGCCCTGGTCGGCGTGGTCGTGGTGACCGGGTCGGATCTCATCGCCCAGCATCTGTTGCCCGGCAACGTGAAGACCCCGGTCGGCATCGTCACGGCCGTCATTGGCGGCCCGTACCTGTTGTGGTTGCTGGCCACGACGGGCCGCGACGGACGCGCCTAGTACTGCCGTTCCGCCGGTCGGCCATCACAGGTCCGTAACCGGAATTACATAGGCTAGCCAAACCTAACTGCCACGTGATTGCATGTGCTGACCTCGCGGAACGCCCGCTTGCCCAACCAGGGTCGGGCGCTCCATGCGCATGTAGGAGAGACAGTGATCAGCAGAAGATTCAGTCGTGCCCTCGTCGCCGCCCCGCTCGCCCTCGCCCTGGGGCTGGCCGCCTGCGGATCCGGTGAAGACTCGACCGATGATCCCGCCAGCGGCGCTAGTGGAGCCGGCTTCCCGGTGACCATCACGCATGCGTTCGGCGACACCACCATCTCCGACACCCCGACCCGGGTCGTCGCGTGGGGCTGGGGCAGCGCCGACGCCGCCATCGCGCTCGACGTGGTGCCGGTCGCCATCCCGTTCCAAAGCTACGGCGGCGACGCCAACGGCGTACTGCCGTGGATCGCCGAGAAGTTGGACGAGGCCGGCGCCGAGGTGCCCACCGTGCTGCCGGACGCCCAGGAGCCGCCGTTCGACGAGATCGCCGCCGCCGAGCCGGATCTGATCCTCGCCGTCTACTCCGGCATCGACAAGGAACAGTACGACCTGCTGAGCCGGATTGCCCCGACTGTCGCCTACCAGGGCGAGGCGTGGGCCACCCCGTGGCGTGACCTGATCACCACGGTCGGCACCGCGCTCGGCAAGAGCACCGAGGCACAGGCACTGCTCGACGACATCGACGCGCAGATCGCCACCAAGGCGCAGGAGAACCCGCAGCTGGCCGGCAAGAGCGTCGCCATGGTCTGGGACTCCGCCGGCACCTTCTACGTCTACAAGGAAGCCGACCCACGGGTAGAGTTCGCCCTCGATCTGGGGATGACCGGCGCCGAGAGCGTCGACGCGCTCGGCACCGACGAGTCGACGTTCTACTTCACGATGAGCTACGAGCAGCTGGACCAGCTCACCTCCGACGTGCTGGTCTCCTTCGCCACCACGCAGGAGGAGCAGGACGCGTTCCTGTCCTCGCAGGCGGCGCAGACCATGCCGCAGATCGAGTCCGGTGCGGTCGCCTCCCTGGTCGGTGCCGAGTTCATCGCCTCGGTGTCGCCGCCGACCGCCCTGTCGGGCACCTGGGGTCTGGACGACTACGTCGCCGCGCTCGCCGCCGCCGCCGACAAGGTCGACGCCACCTCCTGACCCGACCCTCGCACCCAAGATCGCCGCGATCTTGCGCTTATCGAGAATATTTGTCTACTTTGTCCAACGATAAGGGCAAGATCGTCGCGATCTTGGGTCAGAGCTGGTAGCGCCAGACGGTGATGCCCTCGGCTCCGCTGCGGCACACGATGGTGGCCGAATCGGCGACACACCCGCCGACCAGGCCGGGCACGGTACCGACGAGGCGCACCGTCCGGGTAGCCGGTGCCAACACCGCCAGCCAGGCCGGCCCGTCCTCCGCCGGCTGGCGGTAGCCGACGAACGTCGCGTCACCCCGCCCCTCCAACTCGGTGTACCAGGCGCTCAACGCCAGCAGCGTCCGCCCGGTCACCGGGTCGAGGATCCGCCCACCGCCCGCCCCGGCCTCGGTGCTGGTGTTGCTCAACGCCGCCGAGGCACCGCTGCTGGCGCCAGAGCCGCCGTCCGCCCCCGCCGCACCACCCGACACGCTGTACGCCACCAGGTAGCTGTCGAAGTCGACGACCAGGTCCGCGTCGATGCGCCACACCGACTCCCCGGTCAACGGATCGACCGCCTCGATCTGTGGGCCGGCCGGAAAACAGACCAGCCGGCCGCACTCGGTGATCCGGCCCGGACCGTACCGCACCGGCCGTTGCCAGAGCTGCCGCAACGTCGCCGGATCGTAGCCGGCCACGCCCAACTCGCCCCCGGTCGACTTCCGCATCAACAACGCGCCGGCCATGCTGTCCGGCCGCGACACCGCACCCAGATCGGCGGTACGCAGCACCGTCCCGTCCCGTCCGTCGCGCAGCTCGGCCCGCCCGTCGGCGCCGACCAGCAGCGCCTGCCCGCCGGGCCCGCGCAGTACCTCGGTCGAGGCCGCCAACCCGGTGCGCCACAGCTCATCGCCGCTGGTCACGTCGACGGCCACCAGGGTCGACGCGGTGCCGTCGGACCCACCCGGCTCGTCGAGCAGGGCGGTCCGGCCGTCGTCGGTCAGGGTCAGCCCGCTGCGTGCCACCCAGCGGGTTTGCCCGGTGGCGGCATCCAGGATCATCGTCGCCCCGGTGCCGGGCCCGGAGCGCGGATCGACGAGCACGACATCACCGGTACGGCGTACCTGCCGCAGCCGCCAGCTCGCCGCGTCCAGCGGCACCGTCCAGAGCAGGTCACCGGCCGGGATCGCGTACGCCGACAGTTGCCATGTCGTGGACGAGTTCTGGGCGGCGGCCGAGGTGACCAGCATCCGATCCCCGGCGAGCACGATGTCGCGGGCCTTCACCTGGTGCGCGGCGACCTGGACCAGCAGCGGGCCGTCGGGCGGCGCGGCACCGGCCAGCCCGAGCAGCAGCACCAGGCAGACGAACCCGGCGTACGGGCGCACCCGGCGCACGAGCGACCGCCCGCCGACCGCCGGGTCCGAGGATGACCCGCGCCACCAACCGCCGGCCGCCGGTGGCGGTGTCTCCGGCTCGCGGGCCAGGCCCAGCTCGATGACCATGCGCTCCACACTTCTCCCTGTCGCCGCGGGTGTCCAGCGTCCGGGCGCGATGGAGCCCGTCGACAATACTTACGGGATGGACGACACCCCGGCTCACCGGTCCCGCCGCTCACGTTGGCTGCGCCGCAAGTTCGTTCTCCTCGCCGTTGCCGCGATTGCGGCCGCTCTGCTGGTAACCGTCAGCGGGCACTGGATACGGGCATCGGCCGCCGAGCACGTCTACGACCTGGCGGACGTGCCGGCCGCGCCGGTCGCCATCGTCCTCGGGGCCCAGGTCAGACCGGACGGTACGCCGTCGGAGTTCCTCGCCGCCCGGCTGGAGTTGGCCCGGCGGCTGGTCGAAGCCGATCGGGTACGGGCGGTGCTGGTCTCCGGCGATCACGCACAGTGGGAGTACGACGAGCCGGGGGCGATGCGCCGCTGGTTGATCGAGCATGGCGTACCGGCCGAGAAGATCGTGCAGGACCACGCCGGTTTCGACACCTACGACTCGTGTGCCCGGGCGCGTCGGATCTTCGGCGTGCAGCAGGCGATCGTGGTGACGCAGAGTTTCCACATCGAGCGGGCGGTGACCGTCTGCCGGCGGGTCGGCGTGGACGCGGTCGGCGTCGGCGACGACTCGGTACGCCGGTTCGAGCGGGCCTGGCGGTGGGGCGCGACCCGCGAGCGGCTGGCGGCGGTCAAAGCGGCGTACGACGTGGTGGTTGGCCGGGATCCGGCGCTGCTCGGCCCCCGTGAGACCAGCCTCGACGACGCCTTGCGCAACTGACGATACCTGTAGGCGTGGGTGGCGCTGATTCGCGACGGCATCGAGACGGAGCTTCTCGCGTCGATGCGTGCGGTGTTCGTGCGTCTGGTCGCAGGTGCTCACCCCGGGAAGGGCATGGCGATCGTGCCGCTCGGCGCAGCGCGGTGGCCGTTCGTCGCTGGGGCTCCCAGGTGCGGCGCAGTGGCGACCTGGTCGACATCTAGATTGACGGACGTAGATGTCTTTGGAGGGAGACTGTCCATGACCTCGACCGTCCGTAGATGTATGGCGGTGCTGGCGGCAGCAGTGCTCGTGGCGACCACGCTGGTGGTCGGCAGCAGCGTGCATGCGCAGCCGGCCGCCCCGGTGCGGGTGATGCCGCTCGGTGATTCGATCACCGACGGCTACAACGTACCCGGCGGCTACCGCATCGACCTGTGGCAGAAGTTCCAGACCGGCGGGTATACCGTGGACTTCGTCGGGTCCAAGTCCAACGGGCCGGCCAGCCTTCCCGACCGGGACCACCAGGGCCACTCGGGCTGGCGGATCGACCAGATCGACGCCAACATCGTCAACTGGCTGCGTTCCTCGAATCCGCAGACCATCCTGCTGCACATCGGCACCAACGATGTCCTCCAGAACCGGGATCTACCGAACGCCCCGAACCGACTCGCTGCGCTGATCGACAAGATCACCACCAATGCGCCGAACGCGTACGTGTTCGTGGCCACGATCGTCCCGGTCAGCTTCAGCGATGACAGGGTCCGCAGCTACAACGCGGCCATCCCGCAGATCGTGCAGAGCCGGAGGAACGCCGGTCGCAACGTTCACCTGGTGAACATGTATCCGGCGCTCACCAACGCCGATCTTGCCGACGGCGTGCACCCGAACGTGACCGGGTACAGCAAGATGGCCACCACCTGGTACAACGCCATGCTCGCCGTACCGGGAAGCCTCAACCCGGGGGGCAGTCCGAGCCCGAGCCCGACCACCCCGCCGGCGACGAGCCCGCCGCCGGCGACCACCCCGCCACCGACGAGCCCGCCGCCGGCGACGACGCCACCGCCTGCCACGACGCCACCGCCGGGCGGCGGCTGCACAGCGACGGTTTCGGTCAACCAATGGAACGGTGGTTTCGTCGCCACCGTACGGGTGACGGCCGGATCGGCCGGCACGAACAGCTGGACCGTGGGGATGACCCTGCCCGGCGGCGCCACCATCACCAATGCCTGGAACGCCGACCGCAGTGGCAACAGCGGCGCGGTGCAGTTCCGCAACGTCAGCTACAACGGCCGGATCGCCGCCGGGCAGTCGACCGAGTTCGGCTTCCAAGCCACCGGCAGCGGCTCGGGCATGACCCCGTCCTGCAGCGCTGGCTGAGCCGACACCTGAACACCGGTGTGGGTTGCGCCGTCGTCCGGCGTTGCCCACACCGCAGGTCAGCAGTAGGTCAGTAGTAGCCTTTCCGGCCGTCCAACAGCTCCCGGATGACGTCGAGGTGACCGACGTGCCGGCCGGTCTCCTCGACCATGTGGATCAGCATCCAGCGCAGTGACGCCGCCGCCGAGCGGAAGTCCGGGTGACGGCCGGCCTGTTCCAGCGGATGCGCGCGATGATCTCGTTGGAGACAGCGCACTGCCGTTCGTAGTCGGCGAGCAGTTGGGCCTGCGGCACGCCGTCGACCCGCATGTCGGCGTCCTCGCGGGTCTCGTCGAACTGCGGCCCGTCGGCCGGACGACCGAGGAACATCACCTCGAACCAGGTGTGTTCCACCCAGCGTAGGTGCGACACGATTCCGGCGACGGTCATCAGTGGCGAGGACGGCAGCAGTACGCGGTGGGCATCGGCGTCCGACAGCCCGTCGCACTTGAAATGCACGATCGCGCGTTGCATGTCGAGCCAGCCGACCAGCTGGGTGCGTTCGTCGGCGTCGAACGGTGGGCGGACCCGGTCGGGCGTCATGACCGGGAGGCTAGCCGTGCGGAGAGCGACCCGCACCGCAGTTTCGCACCGCCCGGTCGACGACCGGTCGGGGTCGGACGCCACCGGCGTCCGACCCCGACCTTCGCCGGCCCTCTGACGGATCAGTTGGGCAGGTAGCCGAGCACCGTTTCGACGATTTGTCCCCCGCAGGTGTTGTCGAGGGAGTCGAAGTGGTCACTGCTGGACGCCCAGCACCGGCGCAGCATCGAATACGACCCGGCTGGTGGCGAGGTGTAGGCGTACCCGATCAGGCCGACGACCGGCTGGCCTTCGCAGTCCGCGTCGAGCGACGTCATGTAGTCCCAGTCACCGCCGACCAGACACTGGTAGAGCGGGTGGGTACCGGCCGCCGGACTGGTCCGCACCGCCCCGGGGGAGAATTCCAGCTCGTAGCCGTCGATCGACGTGGCGGTGCTGCTGATGTGGTCGCGGCCGTTCCAGAACCGGTAGAGGACAGCGGTCGGCAAAGGGGCATCTTGGGCGACGAAGGTCAGCCGGTTCGGCGAACCCGTACCGGGGTCGGTGATCTTGCTCGGCGTCGAGTCGTCGAACATCGTTGTGGCGACCTGCGCCGGGGTCATGCTGGGGCTCGCTGCGAGGATCAGCGCCGCCGTCCCGGCCACGTGCGCGGTGGCCATCGAGGTTCCGCTGATTGTGTTCGTCGCCGTGTCGCTGGTGCTCCACGCCGAGGTGATGCCCTCGCCAGGGGCGAAGATGTCGGTGCAGGTGCCCCAGTTCGAGAAGGACGCCCGTTCGTCGGCGCGGGTGCTCGCGTTGACGGTGATCGCCTCGGCGGCCCGGGCCGGGGTGAAGTCGCAGGCGTCGGCGTTGCTGTTGCCGGAGGCGATCGTGTAGACCACGCCGTCGGCGATCGAGTTGCGGACCGCGTCCTCGACGGTCGCGTTCGAACCGGATCCGCCCAGACTCATGTTGGCCACCGCCGGTACGCCGGTGGCGTGGTGACCGGTCACCCAGTCGACGCCGGCGGCGACTCCGGCGAAGCTGCCCGATCCGGCGCAGCTGAGCACCTTGACGGCGATCAACGAAACGCCCTTGGCCACGCCGTACTGCGATCCGCCGATCGTGCCGGCGACATGTGTGCCGTGGCCATTGCAGTCGGTGTCGTCGCCGTCCCCAGTGGTGTTGGTACCTTAGGAGGCGCGGCGGCCGAAGGTGGTGTGCGTGACGCGGATGCCGGTGTCGATCACGTAGGCGCGGACGGTGGACGCCGTCGTCGGATAGGTGTAGCTGTTGTGCAGCGGCAGGTTGCGCTGGTCGATCCGGTCCAGGCCCCAGGACGGCGGGTTGATCTGGGTGTCCGACGTTTGGACCAGACCGTCCTGCTCGACGTAGGCCACGTCGGGCCGGGCGGCGAGCCGCCGCGCCGCAGGCTCGCTCATCGTCGCGGCGAAGCCGCGCAACGCGTGCGAGTAGACGTGCAGCAGCTTCGCGCCGTACCGCGCCGCGAGGTCGGTGGTGTGTGCCTGGCGGCTCGCTGTGGCGTGGTCGGCGAAGACGACGATGTAGCTGCCCGCGATGGCGTCCGGGCTGTCGGCCCCGAGGATCTCGCCCGTGGCGGCGACGGCGGGTGACGCGGTCGCCGGGATCAGCATGGTGGCCGCTGCGGCGGCCACCGCCCCATGTCTGGCCGCCCGAGTCAGCCAGGACGTACGGGATCCAACCATTGAGCCTTTGCGAGTAACGGTCCGCGACTGGGTGTAGTGCCGGTACTCGGCTCAGGTGGTTCGGTTGT